>JALVXQ010000053.1 GCA_027038255.1 Sulfurimonas sp.
ACGTACAAATTTTTTATGATGGTGCGCTTTTATAAAGCTAAAAATATCTTCATACGCCATATCAGCCGAATTTGCAATAAGTGTACCCTCTTTGCACCAATCCAAAAGCTCACGAGGCACTAAACTTCCCGTATAAAGTACAACTTCCGCCTCTTGCAGAGCCTTCATCCCTTTTACTGTAATAAGTTCCGGATCCCCCGGACCTGCTCCTACGAATGTAATCATATTTTATCTTTCCTTACTATCACCTGATGCATAATCCGCTCAGGCTCAGGCATAAGCAGACTCATCTTATAGGTTGTGAGACTGATGCTTTTTATATCAAACACTATGCCCGCCTTTTTAAGTGTATTTATAGCCGTTGTGAGGTGTTGGAGTGTTACAAAGTTTGCTACCATAATGCCGCCATCGGCTAATCGCTCATAAAGGTAGTCAAGCTCACTTATCACCTTATCTCCTCCACCACCGACAAAAATCCTCTCTGGTGTGCTTGGCTCTTTTTTATAATCTTCACTCGCTTCACCGATGTAGAGTTTTGTATCTATGATTTTATGTTTTGCCAAAGAGTTCTTTATCATTTTTGCCCGTTTAACATTCTTTTCAAACATAACACTTCGTATTTTGTAGCGTTTGTAGCCATCTATGCTCATACTTCCGCTTCCTGCACCCACATCCCACAAGAGCATATTTGGTTGGAGTTCAAGGTTTTGCAAACTCACATGACGCTTGTAACTCTTTGTTATCATCCCATTTTCATGCTCTATGCTCTCTTGGCTTGAGATATTTGGCAGAGGGGTGTAGTTGCGTTTAATAAGAAGGCTGTAGGGCATTTTTGGTGGATTTTTTAGCATATCTTGAAGTGTTACACTTTTAAAAGACTCACTCTCATACCCAAACTGCTCGCCTAACGTTATACGCACATCTTCATCACTGAGATATTTCATAGCATTTTGTAAAACTTTAGGGGTATCCTCATCACAGATAACAAAGGTGTACTCTTTTGTTAAAAAACTATCTAAGTCCACGACACTTTTTCCATGAAGTGTGCAGATGCCAGTTTTAACGAGACTCACACCTTCATGTGCTAACATATAGCTCAAACTTGAGGTGTTGTCTACTATTTTAAAAGGAATATTTTGTTTTTTAAGTACATTGATAATGAGCAAACCACCAGAAAAGAAAGTGGGCGAACCACTCACAATGTAGAGTATCTCTTTATCTAAGTTAGCTAAAATCGCCTCTTTGACAACTTTAAAGCCACCTTTTATGACATTAGGCAGATCTGTATCATAATTCTTATCACAAAATATCATCTCATATTTTGAAAAATCTACTGCGACATTATTAAAGTTGTATGCACCCATACCACTTCCTGCTATTGTTACCACTCTATCTCCTTTTTCAGACCACTTGGTAGTGTTATAACCTCTAGTTGTTTTGTTTGAAGTTCTAACTCTACAAACCACTCTTTAAGTTGTTCTACTGCTTTTTTACTGAGAAGTTCGACAAACGCTTTTTTTTCTTGAGCATCCAACTCCGCCAAAACAGCTTTAAGTGTCACAAATTCTTCATCTATGAGCTCAATATTCAACTCATCTTTAAGGCACTCTTTAACCTTACAAAAGTCAATCGTCCCAAATCTGTTATGTGTATTTTTAAAACCTTGTGCCACCTTTGTCATTTTCGCAACACTCGTTACAAACACCATTTTTTTAAAGTTATGTTTCTGTAGTCTCTCACTTGCATCATAGACAAAGTTACCAATCTCAACGATGCTAACCTCATCATAAAGCTCTTTTGCAAAATCAACAGCAGAATTTCCAAGGGTAAAAACTATCACCTCTTGGCTTTGTGCTGCTGCAACGTCTATCTCCGTCTCTATAGAATCTATATATGCAGAGGATGAGACAGGCTTGACGATTCCACGAGTCCCTAAAATGCTAATGCCTCCAAGTACACCAACTTTAGCATTTGCAGTTTGCAGAGCTATACTCTCTCCATCTTTTACTTCAAAAACAGCATGAAGATGTAAAGCTTGTTTCTTTACAATCTCTTGAATATTTTCGTGCATCATCTCTAAAGGTACAGGGTTTATAGCAGGATGATTTGGGCTGATTTTTAGCCCTTTTTTTGTTACAACACCCACACCATCACCAGCCCAAATGCTCAAAGAAAAAGCACCTATCTGTAACTCTGAAGAGTTCTGCTCTTTTAGCCCTTGTGGCATCTCCTCTAAAAGGAGTACCGATATATGCGCACCCTTTGTCACATCAATATCATCGTTATCACCCTTGAGTGTACAAAAACGCTCACCCTCTCGAAACACTTCAATAGTTGCTCGTACATCTTTTGGAAGGAGTATCTCCAAAGTATCTACAACTCTTTTCTCAAGCTTCCACAACAAAGCCGCCACCAGTACAGCCGTAGCATGTGTTCCTGTTGTGTAGCCAGAGCGAAGTTTTTCAGCCATTGGAGTTAATCATAAACCTTCATAGGAATAAAAACCTCTTCGTCAAGCTCATCAAGTAAAATCTTATCTTCGCTTAGAAGCAAAAAAAGCTCTCTCCACTGCTCATCTGAAAACTTATGGGTATGTCTAAGCCAGAGTGCATTATTTTTTGCATTGCCATTTGCCTGAGTATTTTCTGTTATTTGGCAAACTTGGCGAAATCTGCATGCCCCATAACACCCTGTACGGCTTATTTTAATGCGATTTTTACCTTTGTTGAGCCCCATCTCTTTTAATATCTCACGCAGATGTGTTGCGCGGTCATCTTTACCCGCTTTACCGCAACGCTCATCATCACACAAAAGGAGCAGGGTTTTGTAGTGCATGATAGGGCGGTTTGGGTCATAATCTTTTGGCTTGCAGGTATATCCCTCAACCACTTCACTCCCCATCTCATTAAGACGTACTTCGCCCTTTTTTACAGGCTTACTGCCATATGTTGCGCTTGCATGTGAATTTGTCAGACTACTTGCCATTATATTTGCCTTGTCCTGTGTCAAAATCTTTTATGAGTTTATAGGCTGCATGCAAAGAGGCAACTACCATGGTAGAAGCTCCATATCTGCCTTGCAAGATGATGCCCTCAGCCCCAAAATGCTCTAAGAACTTTTTGCCATACTCTTTAGACTCCACTACATTCACAAAACCCACGGGAAAAAGAAGTAAAACGACATTATCAAGATTTATATTCTCTTTTATAAGGGTGTTGATAGCCGCATAAATGAATGTCGGTGCATTTCCACACGCAAGTACCATCGGCTCATCTTTAAACTTTTGTATTGCTAGCTCTACAGCCGCATAAGAGCGTGTTGTGCTATTTTTCTCTGCCATTTCAAAAACTTCTGGCTCATTGACATAACAGATAACTTCGTTTTCATATTTGTTAAGATAAAATTGACTTAAACCTGAGCGAATCATATTGGTATCAACTATCAGTTTTGCTTTGCTTTGAAGTAGGTCTTTTAGCTTTATCATTGCGTTTTTACTAAAGTAGATGTTGTTGATTACTTCATTAAAACAGGTGGTTGTATGAATGAGTCTGTCTATGAGCGCTTGTTCATTTTTATCAAACTCATGATACTTAGGGTATGAGACAATCTCAGACTCTATCATCTCAAAAGATTTTTCACTGATATCTGCACCTATGTTGCATGGAGGTTCTTCTATTTTAAAATTCATATTTTCTCTTATAGTTTTTAGTAAAAGGATTATAACACAGTATAATTTCGTATGAACTTTACACAAGATGATGCAGACAAACTCTTAAAAATTATAAAAGCTAGGCGTGATGTGAGGGGGAATAGATTTATACCCAAGCCCATAGAGAATGAAAAGCTACAGATGATACTTGAAGCTGGTATTTCGGCTCCCTCCGTAGGCTACTCTCAACCTTGGAAATTTGTAGTCATAACAGACACAAATATCAAAAATGAGCTTGCACAAAACTTTGAACAAGAAAATGCCAAAGCAAAAGAGATATTTCAAACAAGAGAGCTCTACAAAAACCTCAAACTAGAGGGTATAAAAGAGGCACCTATAAATATCGCTGTACTTTATGAGCCAACAGAACAAGAAGTACTTGGGATGACAAGCATGAAAAAGATGGGCGAGTACAGCGTGGTATGCGCTGTGCAAAATATGTGGCTTATGGCTCGAGCATTAAATATCGGCATAGGCTGGGTAAGCATACTTGATGAGAAAAAAGTACTTGAGAGTTTACAAACAAAGAGAGATACACAACTTATTGCGTATCTCTGCGTGGGTTATGTAGATAAATTTTATGAAGAGAGTGAGTTGAAAACTCTTGGATGGAAGAGCAAAAAACTTTTAGAAGAGTCTGTTGTCTATCAAACTTCAAGCACTTTAGGATAAACACGCCACATCGTATGCAGATAGGTAGCAAAGATACCATCTTGTTTATATCCTCCCTCTTTGGCACTCTTTTTTGAGACTTTATAGAGTTTTATATCTGTTTGTGGTGCATCAACTATTTTTGAGTAGTGAAAAGCGTGTCCTTTTATAAGTGTGCCATTCAACTCACACTTATAGTAACCAAGTCGCTCACGTTTGTTTGTTAGCTCAAATGTTATAGGTAAAATGCCACTCATATCTTTTTCATCACATTTTTTTCCAAGGTAGATAAGCCCTGCGCATTCTGCATAGACTTTTTTTGTTTTAGCATGCTCTATAAGAGAGTCTCGAAATTTTTTGGAATTTGCAACTCTTGCATACGCTTCTACTGTCTCTACATAGCCACCAGGGAGTATAACAAGCTGGGCTTCATTAGGTACTATCTCATCTTTTGTCGCATCTATCGTGACTACATTTTTATAAATCTCTTTAAGATATTTCAAGTTATCATGATAGATAAAAGAGAAGTTTTTATCTTTTACAACGACACACATCGCATCTTTTTGTACTCTTTTTTCAAAAGGGTACTCACTCACACGCACATCGTCAATGCCCATAACGTCTTCTAACATCTCAAGCTCAATATGCTCTAAAACTTCTTGACTTACAGCGTCCATGGCATCCCCATCAAGCTCTTTTAAATCGAGTCCCAAATGTGTACTACTTAGACTCTTTAAACCCTTTTGTATCCATCCACAAACGCATATACCTTTGAGCTCTTGCTCTAAATGTTTTTTTACCAGCTCATAGTGCATTTTTGAAGAGACTCTGTTGAGTACCACAGCTTTGATGGTATTGTCATCTCTAAACTCTTTCATCCCTTTAAGCACTGCAGCAACAGTGATATAACTGCCACCTGCATCTAAAATGAGCAGCGATGGCAGCTTGAGTGTGCGCGCAACATCATAAGCACTCGCACCCTTGTCCATCCCATCGTAATAGCCCATAACACCTTCAACTATTGCAAACTCTTTGTCCATATATCTATGAAATATCCACTGCAACTGCTCTTCATTCATCATATATCCATCAAGATTGACAGAGGGAGTTTGTGCTATCTTCTCATGAAACTGCGGGTCTATAAAATCGGGCCCACACTTAAAAGGTCTTACCATTGTTTTATAATGGTGTAAAAGTGCCATGGTTAGGAGGGTTTTTCCTTGATTTGATGCTATTGCAGAGACAACTAATGCTTTTTTCAACTTCTTATCCTATAATTTGTAAAAAATTAGATTGGTATTATTTATGAAACGATATAGACATTATAACAAAGAGACGGCTATTATTCTCTCCTGTTTTGGTTCAGTTATAGAACAAGAAAAATATTTAGCATTTGAGCAGTTTGTTCAAGAGAGTTTTCCACAAATTCCGGTTTTTACTGCGTTTAGCTCGAAGATGGTTATTAAAGAGCTTGCAAAAAAGGGGGAGGTCTATAAAAACCTCCCTCAGGTGATGGCTGATGTCGATATGGAGGGGTACAAACGCTATATTGTCGTCAGTGTCAATATCTTTCCAACAGATGAACATGAAGTGCTCATTCGAATGGTTAAAGGCTTTCGTGAGTTCTCTTTGGCAAACATCAGATACACGGCTCCTCTGCTTTATAAAACAAAAGAGACATCAAACTATCTCAACTTTTTAGATGCAAAGATACGCCAAGAGAATAACGACATTATTAATCTCTACATTATTCATGGTGTACCTGTTTTAAATCTAGGCGGACTTGAAGCGGTAAACTACACTGCAAATTTTTTAAAGATGATAAATGAGAAAAATCTCACTTGCTCTCTTGAGGGAGAGTTTCCATTTTTTGCCATCAAAGATGCCATTAAAAGAGATATACTCAAACTCACTGACGGCGATAAAACAAAAAAAGTTCAAATTGTTCCAATGTTACTTGTAAGTGGTAACCATTATGACAAAGATATGAAAGAGATTTGTGAAGAAGTTGGCGAGTATTGTGATGCATCTATTGTCAAATCATTTACACAAGATAAAAAGTTTAATCTTATAGAACAAGAGAAAGTAAGAGAGATATTTAGAGCAAATATTGAAGTGGAGATAAAAAAACTAGGACTTTAAAAGTCTCTAGTTTCTCAAAAAAATCTTTTTACGCAGCGCAGAGTTTTTTGTCAAACAAGAACATACATTCATTTGTTTTACTGTAGGCTTTTACAGCACTTAAAACTGCTAAATCTACCAAAGGTTCTATGATGACTACTGCCATATAGGCTGAGCCAAAACTCAAGATATTTGCGACATTTTCAGCACCAAAACCTTGTCCATAAAGTGCCCAAAACGCAACCCATGAGACAATAGAACCTTCCCATACCACTGACATTGCCAACATCTGTTTGTATGAAATATCTTTATACGCAGTACCTTTTGGAATGATTTTTTTCACAGCTGCATCTAAAATAAACATGCTCGCTAAGAGTGTTGTAACATTAATGCCATACTGTGGTAGATCAAACTGTGCAAAGAAAAGCCCTTGAATGAGTAGACCCAGACCAAGACCAATAGCTGCAGGAGCTAAACCAAGCAGTAAATAGATGGTCGTTCCTAAAATTAAGTGAACTTCACTCACACCAATAGGATAGTGGGGGAGTACCTCAAAACATGAGAAGACAACAGCAGTAGCTATAATACTTTTTAAAATTAAAGCGATAAGCCCATACTCTTTGACATTGTCCCATGCCACTTTGGCCGTTGCACCAATTACTGCTGCACCTGTTCCATAACTCAGAAGCATCTTTGCTCCATCTACTACACCTGCTTCAATATGCATATGTTTCCTTTTGAAAATAGCTAATAACCCGTTACACTATTTAAATTTTTTACTTTAAAAGATCTGGCTTACCATCTTCATCGAGACAGATTACAGTTCCGGGAGAGCTCAGGATTTTCACCATGATTCTATTAAAGTTCTAGGCAAATTATAGCATAAACATTAATGTTATAATTTTATTTGAGTATATGAGAAGTGGAAAAAAAAGTGAAAGTTGCAAACAATGGGAATTAAAACAGTTATTGAACTAGAGGAAGTAAATACTCTTTTTCCAGAATATAATTTCACAAACCTTACACCGACGCTCAATGGCATTATGGATACAACTTATATAGTACAAAACAGAACATCTGCATATATTTTAAAAAAATATGAAAGAGAGATGGGAACAAAAATAGAGACCGATAAACTTCTTCTGCAACTACTTTGTGCCAATGGTCTCAATACGTCTAGGTTTTTATGTCAAAAGAGCGGATGGTATCTCTATACAAAACTTACAGGGGAAAGTCCAAAGAGTATAACACTCGTTCAGATACAAGCGCTAGCAAGATTTATGGCAAGTTTCCATAATGTCAGTCAAAATTTTAAATCTGCAGAAGCTTTTTTAAACTCCTACAATATAGTAAAGATGCTGGATTTTACAAAAAAGAGCTACTTCTTTTACTATAAAAAGCTTGCTTTTTTGAAAGAGTTACAACAAGAAAGAGAGGGTTTTATTCATGGTGATGTTTTTAAGGACAACACTCTGTTTGATGGAAAGAAAATAGCACTGTTTGATTTTATTGATGGTGGATTGGGAGAGTTCTCTTTTGATGTTGCTGTGGCACTACTCTCTTTTAATCCAAAGAGAAGAGTTCTCTATGAAAAGAGTTTTTTGCAAACCTATAATCAAAGCAGAAGAAAAAAAATAAGTAATATAGAGTTGCAAGAACAACTTCAAAAAGCAGCTCAGTTTTATATCTTATTGCGCATTAATCATGATAAAAGTACACGTCGTGTTAAGGAGTTAGCAAACTTTCGATAAAATCTACTTATGAAACTATCCCACTTAAAACAAATCACAGAATATTTAAAAAAATTTAAAAAAATAACAGCTATTCATCGTGTGAGTGACACCATCATTCGCGTTGTGTTTGACAGAGATGATGCTTTGTATTTTAATATGCAGCGCTCCAACTCCTCTATCTTTAAATGTGAGGAGTACCCTCGTTCAAAAGTTTATAATGCCCCTTTTGATGTCATTTTGGCCAAACGTTTTAACCGTTCTAATATTTTGGATGTTGCACTGCTCAACGGCGATAAGATCATTCGCTTTAAAACCTCCATCGCTTCAGCATATAAAGAAGAGATTACCTATTTGCAGTTTGAGTTTACCGGAAAATATACCAATATCATCATTTTAGATGAAGAGAATGTTGTGCTTGAAGCCCTGCGTCATGTCGATCTCTTTGCCTCATTTCGTGAAGTGCGTGTCGGGCAGAAACTCCTTGACGTACCGCCTGCGCCTTTTGTGGCAAAAGAGTATCCGCTTGAAGATGTTGAGCAGTTTTTATATGATGTCTATGAAAAAGAGCAAAATGCAAAGCTTGAGAATCTTAAAAAGCAAAAAATCGCATTTCTGAGTAAAAAGCTTAAAAAGCTGCAAAAACTGTATGACAAACTGGACTCTCAAGAAGAGTTACAAACAGAGGCGCACAAGTATGAGCATTATGGAAATTTGGTGCTCTCAAATGTACAGAAGATCAAACCCTATGAGAAGCGAATCTATTTGGATGATTATGACGGTTCAAAAGTAGAAGTAGAGCTCGATAAACCTCACGCAACGCCTTTTAGCATCAGTGAGATGTTCTTTACGAAAAGTAAGAAGGCAAAACAGCGCGCGAAACATCTGTACATCGAAGAAGAATCACTTCGCTCAAAGATTGAACACATCAAACTGTTTATGAATACGGTAAACGAAGCGAAAGATATTGCTAAGATAGAATTGCTCTTTCCTAAAAAAGCTCAAAATAAAAAAGTAAAAACCAATGATTCCATCGAGACCTTTTGGATAGAGGGGTATAAGGTCGAGCTTGGTAAAAATGAAAAAGGTAACATTGCAGTGCTTAAAAATGCCAAAGCACGGGACATCTGGCTGCATATGCGGGATATGCCCTCTTGCCACGTCATCATTCATACCGACAAGCAACAGCTGCCACAAAACATCATTCAGGCTGCTGCGCGACTCTGTGTAGATTTTACCACTACTTCAAAAGACCGCTATTTGGTCGATTATACTCCAAGACGAGAAGTCACCATACAAAATGGGGCGAATGTGTTGTATAATAAATACAAGACAATAGAGGTAGATACGAGAGGATAATTATTATGGCTGTAGGACCAATTGGCGGTGCGATTTTAGTAAATCAGATGACTCCTGCAGTTACTCCTCTGCAAGGGGGACAATATACCCGTTTTGAACTGCAAAATGTTGCCGCACAGGCAGCTGTTCAAGAGAAACAAAAAGAGGTCGAAGAGGTACGTCCTACGGAAGAAAATCATGCTGTGGATCCTGACCGAGAGCATAATCGACAAGAAGCAGATGAAGAGATGAGCGAAGAGGCAAAAACGCCAAGAAAGACAGCTTCACAAGAAGAGGCAAAAGAGATAGAAAAAGAAGAAGGCATACATCTATTAGATATTAAAGTCTGATTGGATATAATCTTGCATTCAAGATAAACAGGAATTTTTATGAGTATGTTTGGTGAACACAAAGAGAGAATTGTAACAGGTCTTGCACTTTTAGCAGGCGTTTTAATCGTTGGTTTTATAGATAACTTTTTTCTTATGTGGCTTGTTTTTGGTCTCATATATATCCTCGCATTTAAAGAAGCAATTATGCTCTTTGGTGTCGAAAAAGATGGATTACTCCCTTTTGCAGTCGGGCTCTGGCTTGTTGCAGGGATTTATCCATATGGAGATGATCTTTTTGTTCTTGCCGGTGTTGCTTATGCCGGTGCTGTAGCGTTTAACAAAGAAGTGAAATGGGTAGACTTTTTTCCATTTATTTATCCGACTGCCGGAATTTTGTTTATGTTTACGATGTATGAAGAGTATGGTGTGATGGCGCTGCTCTGGCTTGTAGCAGTTGTGGCACTGACAGATATCGGAGCGTATGCAGTCGGTAAGAGCATTGGAAAGACGCCTTTTTGTGAAACGTCTCCCAACAAAACAATGGAAGGTGTTGTCGGCGGTGTTGTTGTAGCAACGGCAGGCGGAATGTTCTTTGGTCTGTCTATTGTCGATTTGGGTATAGCATTTCTTATCTCATTTTTTGTTGCAGTAAGCTCAATATTTGGCGATCTTTTTGAATCATCACTCAAACGCCAGGCCGGTGTGAAAGACAGTGGAGACTTGCTCCCAGGTCACGGTGGTGTACTTGACAGAATAGACGGCTATCTCTTTGGCGGAATTGTAATGCTTGTACTGCTTCGAGGACTTGTATAAGTTGTCCTCCATAGTTCTTCTTGGTTCAACCGGTTCTATCGGAGTCAATACTCTTTTAGTTGCCAAACGTTTTGGTATTGGTGTTGAGGTGCTTGTATGTGGAAAAAACATAGAACTACTCAACGAACAGATAAAAGAGCATAAGCCAAAACGTGTTGTTATTGCCGATAAAAAAGATGTAGTGAAAGTCAATCATAGTTGCGTGAGGTATGGACCCGAAGCTATTTTAGAAGCAATTGAAGAGGCAGAGAGTACGCTTGTTGTCAATGCGCTTGTTGGTTTTTTAGGACTTCGTCCGACACTTAAAGCAATTGAGTGTGACAAACGTGTGGCCTTAGCGAACAAAGAGTCTCTTGTTGCCAGCGGTGCATTCATAGATACTTCCAAAATTCAGCCGATAGACTCTGAACATTTCGGATTGTGGTACCTTTTGCAGGAGCGTCCTGTCTCGAAGATGATTATTACTGCCAGCGGCGGAGCGTTTCGTGATTGGCCGCTGGAAAAACTTGCTCACGCAACACTTGCCGATACCCAAAAACATCCAAACTGGTCGATGGGACAAAAGATTACTATCGATTCAGCAACTATGGTCAACAAGATGTTCGAGCTTTTAGAGGCACGTTGGCTTTTCGGTGAAGGTCAATATGATGCCATCATCGAGACAAAATCACTTATTCATGCACTCATTGATTTTAAAGATGGCTCAACAACGGCACATTTTGCAAATGCGAGTATGCAGCTGCCTATTGCCTATGCTTTAGATGCGCAGATGGATGAAAATATCTTAGCACATGTTGACTTGCTTAAAGTCAGCTCTTTAAAATTTAGAAAAATAGAAAAAGAACGCTATCCTATTTGGGAAATCAAAGAAGATTTACTTCAAAATCCATATCTTGGTGTTGTCATCAATGCTGCCAATGAAGCGGCAATTGAAAAGTTCATTACTAAAGAGATAGGATTTATGGACATTAGTCATAATATTATAGAAGCATATGAAAAGTTTAGAGATGCACCAAAAAGCATTGATGATGTTTTTGTACAAGATGCTGAAGTGCGAAGTTTTGTAAGGAGTGCAAAATGATATTGAGCATTGAAAGTTCTTGCGATGACAGTGCTGTTGCTGTTACAGAAATAGCGACAAACAAGCTTCTTTTTCATAAAAAGATATCTCAGGAGATAGAACACTCTATATATGGAGGCGTTGTGCCGGAACTCGCAGCACGTCTTCATGCAGAGGCGCTGCCAAAGATTTTGGCGCAGTGTGCGCCATATTTTCAAGATCTTAAAGCTGTAGCAGTTACCTCTACACCCGGTTTAGCTGTTACACTTGTTGAAGGGGTGACGATGGCAAAGGCAGTTTCTGTTGCTCTTGACATTCCCATCATCGGTGTCAATCATCTTATTGGGCATATCTATTCGCTCTTTATAGAAAAAGAGGCGACTTTCCCACTTACCGTGCTTTTGGTTTCGGGTGGGCATACACAAGTAATGGAAGTTAAAAGCCTGCGTGAGATAGAGACGGTAGCAAAGTCTATGGATGACAGTTTTGGTGAGAGCTTTGACAAGGTGGCAAAAATGATGGGTTTAGGTTATCCTGGCGGGCCGCTCATTCAAGAGCTTGCAAAAGAGGGTGATAGATTGGCATATAATTTTACCGTGCCTCTGCATCAGTCTCCGCTTATCGCTTTTAGTTACTCAGGGCTTAAAAATGCAGTACGTCTGGCGGTTGAAAAAGCAGGGGATGATAAAGAGAAATATAGAGATATCGCCGCTTCGTTTGAGCATATTGCCACGAAACACTTGACGATGAAGCTAAAAAAATATTTTAAATCGCATCCGCCAAAAACTTTTGCCATCGTAGGCGGAGCGAGTGCGAATCTATACCTGCGTGAGCAGATAGAAAAACTATTGCAGCCTTATGGTGCAAAACTTATACTGAGTGAGTTGCAATACTGCTCAGACAATGCAGCTATGATAGGACGCGTGGCAGTAGAGATGTACAAAGAAAGAATGTTCAGCTCATTAGAAGAGTTAGATATTGCTCCAAAAAGTAGACTTTAACTGAAACAAAACTTAACCAAAACAATTGCTTCGTTAAATAAGACAATTATTATCCGATTTAAAATATACTTCTGCCATCAAACGTTAAAGAGAAGTTTATGTCTTAAACTTTTCAAAAAAATGCAAGAGCATTTTGGGCTTCCTGCCGAAGGAAACCTAGCGTTAGCGCAGATAAAAGAATTACTTCTTTTATTGTTATAAAAGGGAAATGAAAAAGGTTCCCTTAAATTTTTTAAAAAAATTAAAGGAAATTGAATATGGCAACAACTAAATTCAAAGGTACAGACGTAGAGTTATTAGGTAATGAAGTAAATGTTGGAGACAAAGCTCCAGAGGTAACAGTTGTAAACTCAGATGGTTTAGGTGATGTAACAGTTGGTGGCGCTCAAGGCGAAAAACAACTTATCATTGTTGTTCCTTCACTAGATACAGGTGTATGTGCAACTGAAACTCGTAATTTCAATGCAAAAGCTTCTGAATTAGAGGATGTTAAGACTACTGTTGTTTCTATGGACCTTCCATTTGCTGCAGGACGTTTTTGTTCAGCTGAAGGAATCGACAAATTAACTGTTGCTTCTGACTTTAGAAACAAAGACTTTGCTAATGCTTACGGTGTACTTTTAGGTGGATCTGTTCTTGCAGGTGTTACTTGTAGAGCAATCTTCGTAGTTGATGCAAATGGTATTGTAACTTATAAAGAAATCGTTCCAGAAATCACAGAAGAACCACAATACGACGCTGCTATAGAAGCTGCAAAAAAGTAATTTAATTCTCCTAATTACACAAGTTTTAAAAATTAAGGTGTCTAACTTAATTTAAAGTGATTAATTCACTTTTTGCCGCCATTGGTGGCAAAAAAGTAAGATGAGTTTTGTCTCATTTTATTTCTCCTTCTTTGGGTATTTAGCTCTGCTAAATGCCCTCTTTTTCATCTAACCACCATTTAATATTCATTTTTAAGAAAGCCCATATATTGCTCTGATATAATATTTTCACTAATTAAACAGGGGTAAATATGAAAAACAGACTTTTAAAGACAGCTCTTTTGGGCTCATTAATTGTTTCAGCTGCTAATGCTGATATGGCACGATTTGAAATAGGTGCAGGAGCATGGGGACAGACACCTTCTGGAACTGCTACTTATAATGCAGGTGCAGGTGTTGGAGGAACAAATAAGTTTGATGAGAAGCAAGATACATCACCTTATGTCTGGATGTTGATTAAACATCCGATTCCAATTCTTCCAAACATTAGATTGGAGTATGTCTCTATTCATGCACCAGGTAGGGCTACTGGAGAATGGGGTGGAATTTCTGCTCCTGCAAATACACAAAGTACTTTAGATCTCAAAGAGTATGACATCATTCCATACTATAATCTCCTTGATAATACAATGTGGACGACAATTGATTTGGGTCTTGATATTAAAGTCATAGATGCTGATTATAAAGTATCTCCAAATGGAGTCTTTACTGGATATGAAGACCAAGAGACAATAGCCATTCCTATGGCGTATTTGCGTGCCAGAGTTGAGATTCCTGCAACAGGATTAGCTTTTGAAGCTGATGGGAAGTACGTCACATACAATGGCTCTACAGTCTATGATGCGCGTGCAAAAGTAGATTATACTTTTGATTTTATTCCTGTTATACAGCCTGCACTCGAAGTTGGATATAGAGTCCATAAGATCAATATTGATGACAGCAGCGTTGAAGTGAACAGCGATGTGGATTTTAAAGGTATGTATGCCGGTCTAATGCTACGTTTCTAAAAAATTTCTCCAGAGTTTTACTCTGGTTGAAATGACTTAAAATCTCTATCTAAAACAGCAATCTCCAACTCAAGTAAAATTCCAAACTCTTTAAAAACTCTTTTTTGTGCTTCGTGAATTAATACAACAGCATCTTCATATTTTCCTCTACCGGTATTGACTAAAAAGTTTGCATGTTCCTCGCTAAAACACATAGCTCCCTGAATCTTTCCTTTTAAGCTGACGGCTTCGATGAGTCTGCCGGCATAATCTCCCTGCGGATTTTTAAAACAGCTGCCGGCACTCGGAGCAGAGGGTTGGTTGGAGCGCATCTTTTTAAATATTGCTACTTTTTCGCTGCTAAAACCATGATGCAGTGCAAAAGTTGCCTCAAGTATGGGCTCATTAATGTTTGTGTAACGGTAGCCATACTCAAGATCCTCTTTTGTCTTTCTTTCTGAGAGCGTTTCAATAGCGACAAGATAATTAAAAATCTCATACTCCTTCAGCCCTGCGTTCATGGAGACAAGTCCACCAAGTTTCCCCGGGAGATGGGAGAGAAATTCAAAATTTGCAATATCATGTTTTTTACAAAAGGAAGCGATTTTTCCTGAAGGGGTCGCTGCACCGATTTTTAAATAGTTGTCTTCGATTTTGATGTAATCGTAGGCTTTGGATAACATCATTAAAGGTGGGGGATTGTTGCCAATGAGAATATTGTTACAAGAACCGATAAGATAGTGGTTTTTAATCTCTTCTCTGCTTGCGTGAGCATCTAGCAGTGCCACATCAAATGTGCCGCCTATTTTAAAGGAAGAGTAGTTGGAAAAGTTAATAGATTTTGTCTGCATTACTCAACGAATGTAGGAATTAAAGCAAAGACATGTGTGGAGAAGTCTGTCATTTCATTCAACATCCATGGCATTGTAAGGACGATAACGATAACGACACCGATGATTTTAGGGATGAAAGAGAGTGTCATCTCATTTATCTGCGTTGTTGCTTGAAAGATAGAGATGACAAGACCCATAATCATACCTACAAGCAGGGCAGGCAATGCCAAATAGAGGGCGATTTGAAAAGTTTCAACACCTAACTCTATTAGTTTTGATTCCATTTATGAATTCCTTAACTCTTTGTACTCTGTTGGAATTAAATACTCTTCTATTTTTACAAGTGTATCATAAAAACCGTGTTTATAGCCAATTTCAAAGAGTTTATTAATTGCTTTGTACTGGATTGCACTGAGTGTGATGGAGTCATCATTGGCATAAAGTTCAAGATATTTGTCCAGTGTCGGTGCATCAATGCGAACTAGATTACGCTCAATAAGCATTTTGGAAAGTCTCTCTTTATGGTCACGTGCGACCTGTACCGCTTTTGTCAGTGTCGCTTCATATTCAATAGCACGATTGAGTGGCAGTGAACGGCGAATGGCCATGCCACCAAGAGGCAGAGGCAGATCTTTGCCTGCGAGTTCTTGCCAGATATCCCACATCTCACGTTCAACTTCAAGGGCATCGTTATAGGTCAATATGGACTC
>JALVXQ010000054.1 GCA_027038255.1 Sulfurimonas sp.
CCTACCCGGTTAACCCGTACTTCATCTCAGCGTTCGCGCAGGCGTTCGGCGGGTATTACTTCAACGACACCACACTCAAGCCCGGCCTTAACAACAGCAAAACCATCCAAGGGTTCGAGTTCTTCTTTAAGAATGTATGGCCGTACATGGCCCCAACTGCCGACTACAACACGCAGATGGCGATATTCGTCCAGAACAGGTCTCCATTCATGATAAACGGACCGTGGAGCATAGAAACTATCAAGCAGAACCACATAGACTTTGGAGTCACCTACATACCGCCGATAACGGTAAACGGGAAGACGTACTGGCCCAGACCATACGGTGGTGTGAAGCTCCTGTACTTTGCAAAAGGCGCCAAGAACCTGAAGGCCGCCTGGGACTTCGCACTCTGGCTTACAACCACACCGAGCGTTGAAGAAACCCTCGCCCAGAAACTCGGTTACATACCTGCACTGGAGGCCGCCGCAAACTCCCCGGCAGTCAAGAACAACCCAATCGTGTACGGCTTCAGCCAGTCCTTTGACCACGCTTATCTAATGCCGAAGAGCCCGTTAATGGACGCTGTGTGGACAGGAACTCAGGACGCCCTGAACGCCATCCTGAAGAACCCATCAAGTGCAAACATCCCGCAGATACTCCAGAAATACCAGGAATACATAATAAAGCAGTGGCAGGGTTCGGGTAGCGGATAAAGGCTTTCCTTCTTTTCTTATTTCTCGTGAGCGTGGAGGGAGGGATAATGAGGCGGAGAACACTGACCGTGATGGCCCTGATAATCCCCGGGATGGTAGCTTTTCTGTTCTTCAACCTGTGGCCTATAATATACTCGATCTACCTGTCATTCACGAACGCCAAACTGGGTAATTTTCCCGTGTACAGTCATTCGGGTGTTGCCCCCCTGCACTTTATCGGTCTGGCCAATTATGGATGGATCCTAACTGATCCGGGGTTTAGGGAAGCATTTTTATGGACATGGCTGTTTGTGGTGACCAGTGTCACCCTCAAAGTGGTTGTGGGAGTCTTTTTGAGCCTCTTGTACAACAGCAAGTACGTTAAGGGGAAGATAATATACAGATCCCTGCTCATAATCCCATGGGCGCTCCCCCTCCTGTTCTCTGTAACGGTATGGAGGTTCATGTTTGATCCGGTGTTTGGGCCGGTGAACATGATACTAACCTCCCTGGGTGTGGCCCATCCACCCAACTGGATTAACAATCCAAACTGGGGTTTCGTTGCATTAAACGTTATAGAGGTATGGCTGGCGTACCCGTTTATGATGACCGTAATAATTGCGGCCCTCCAGTCCGTTCCCAGCAACCTGGTGGAAGCCGCGATAATAGACGGTGCCAGCTACTGGCAGAGGTTGAGACACGTGATCCTTCCAATCGTTGGAAAACCGATAGCGTTTGCAACCATACTCACAAGTGCGGCGAGCTTTCAGTACTTCATGGTTCCATATATCTACAACGCAGGTCTGTTCCAGAACAGATTCATACTGCTGTACGGCTTCCTCAAGGCGTTTGGAGGCATACCCTACTACGGAAGGGCGGCCGCCGTGATGGTGATAGCGACAGTAATACTGGCGGTGTACATGTACGTAAACTTCAGATTAACCCACCTTCAGGAGGGAGCTAGGGGATGAGGTTTCAAAGACGTTTCTTGCTCAGGAGCATCGCTATGACGGCCTTGGCAATAGCGGTTATGGGTGTGATACTGTTCCCGGTGTACTATATATTCATAGTATCACTCGAGCCGGGTTCAACCCTCGCAACCACCCATCTTCAGCTGACACCCAAACATCCCAATTTCAACTCGTACGAACAGGTTCTGTTTGGACTGTCTGGCAGCACGATAAACGAGAATTTCACGGGAACGATAGAGGGAACCGCCGCGCTGAAGGATGGCATGCTCTACATTGAACATGGAGTCCTCAGGGGGGTGGTTAAATACGGACCCTTCACCGGGTTCACGTTTTCAGTTCCCGTGTCCGGGGTCTCGTTTAAACTCACCGGCGGAGGCGTCCAGCAAACCACAACTCCCCAGACCTTCAGTGGAAAAGTACAGGGGCTGGTAGTCTTAACAAGCGTTTCCAGTAACGGTACGGTCGGGTTTGGGCTGATCAGGAACCTCGTGCTGACAGGGGGGAAGGTGAAGTCTGTAACGGTCTCCGGTCCGCTGGCACAGAGGTTCATCCTCATGAGGGGAACCGGCACCGTCGTGCACTTTACCGCACTTGGGAAGTTCGTCAACTCAACGTTCTTCCACTACCTAGTGAACAGCCTTATCTTGGCAGGGCTGGCCGTGCTGTTGACGTGGCTGTTCGCAGTACCGGCAGCGTATGCGTTCTCTAGGATGAAGTTCTCGGGAAGGGGGTACATTCTCTACTTTTACCTCATGTTTACCCAGGTCGCGGGGGGTCTCGGAATAGCGGGCCTTATAGCCCTGTACGGTATCGTCGTCAAGATAGGCCTTTACAACAAACTACCGGTTCTTTCACTTATATACGCTGCAGGGGGTGTCCCCTTCAACACATGGTTGCTCAAGAGTTACATAGATTCCATAAGCCCCGACTTCGATGAGGCCGCCATAATAGATGGCGCCAGTTACCTTCAGATAATACGCTATGTCCTCCTGCCCCTGGCACTCCCGGGTATAGCCACCGTCTCGATATTCGCGTTTATAGGAGGATGGACCGAGTTCATCCTGGCTAACCTGTTGCTGGAACAGAGCAACCAGCCTCTTGCGGTGTGGATATGGTCCCTACTGAGCGGGATAAACAGGGGGATACAGTGGAGTTACTTTGCAGCGGCGGCCCTCCTCTTTGCATTGCCAGTGTTTATACTGTTCATGCTGGCACAGAACTACATAAGGAGCGGACTGACACTGGGAGGACTCAAGGGATGATGTATTGGGAATCTCCATTTGTCATGCTGTACAGTCCACGTGCACCCGAAAGGTGCACGCAATGGGAATTCCTAGGAGGTGAGATGGTATGAAAGGAGGAAAGGCAATCTCCATACTGGCCATGATGATAGTCGTGGCCAGTATAATGGCGGCCCCTTATGCCACGGCGGGGGGTAGTCAGCAGGCAAAACCCCTGAACGTGGTGATAGTATGGCATATGCACCAACCCTTTTATTACGACCCGATATCCAAGCAGTTTGTACTTCCATGGGTCCGGTTGCATGCGGCTAGGGATTACTGGAGGATGGCGGAGATCCTTTCAAAGTATCCCGATATCCACGTGACGATAGACCTCTCCGGTTCGCTGATCCAGCAGATAGCCATGTATATGAACGGTTCGATGGACGTCAGAGAGAGAATAAGCTGGAACATCGCCGATGGAAAACCTCTAACCACCAGGGAGAAATGGATAATGCTGCAGGTTCCAGGGGGCTTCTTTGACAACACCATCCCATGGAACGGCGAACCCGTGGCCGATAAAAATGGCAACCCGATCAGAACATTCTGGCAGAGGTATACGCAGATATTAAACGAGAGGAACTCCCTCTTCAAGAAGTACGGCAACCTTCCCCTTAACGAGCAGGAGGTCAAAATAACATCCAGCCTAAGCTCTCAGGACTATCTGGATCTCGCAGTCCTCTTCAACCTTGCCTGGTTGCCCCATGATTATATAGTAAACAACAGCGCCCTCGATGCAATCTACAAGAAGGTCAACACCGGCGGATACACAAGAAATGACTTGAAAACGGTGCTGGATGCACAGATGTACCTCCTAAACCACACCTTCTCCTACTACCGGGACATAAACAAGTACCTCGGAGGAAACCGTCCGGATGCCATAACGTTCGTCCCGTACGCACACCCAATAGGGCCGATACTTAACGATCTCGGATGGGAGAGCGATTTCGTGTCCCAGATAAAGAAAGGAGAGCAGCTGTATAAGGAAT
>JALVXQ010000055.1 GCA_027038255.1 Sulfurimonas sp.
AGGTGTCTGGGTTCAAAAAGCGGATGAGGCATATAGATTAAGCGGTGATCCTGTTGCAGCATATCTTGATGAGTGTAAAATCATTGATATCGCTAAAAGAACACTCTGTGATGCCATCCATCCCGGATATGGATTTTTGTCTGAGAGCGCTGAGTTTGCAGAAGCGTGTGAAGAGAGCGGTATTATCTTTATCGGGCCAAGTGCAGAACATATTGCACTCTTTGGTGATAAAATGGCTGCAAAAATTGCAATGAAAGAAGTGGATGTTCCTGTTCTTGAGGGGACAGTTGAACCTGTTACGAGTGCAAAAGAGGGTGAAAAAATTGCCAAAGAGATAGGTCTGCCTGTTATCATTAAAGCTGCCTTTGGCGGCGGCGGTCGTGGAATGCGAATAGTGCATGATGAAAAGGATTTCCAAGAGCTTTTTGAATCTGCAACAAATGAAGCGATAAAGTATTTTGGTAAAGGTGAGGTCTTTATTGAAAAATTTGTTCAAAATCCTCGTCATATTGAAGTACAGATTATTGCGGACAGATATGGACATGTCGTGCATTTGGGTGAGAGAGACTGCTCAATTCAAAGAAGACACCAGAAAGTCATTGAAATAGCACCAAGCCCCAGACTCAACGAGACAACAAGAGAAAAACTCTATGCAACAGCGGTAAATGCTGTAAAGAAAATAGGGTATGAAAGTGTTGGAACCGTTGAGTTTTTAGTTGATGACAATGACGAGATCTATTTTATAGAGATGAATACACGCGTTCAGGTAGAACACCCTGTAACGGAGATTGTCTCGGGTATCGACATCATTCAAAGAATGATAGAGATAGCCGGCGGTGATAAACTGAAATATACGCAAGATGAGATTCTCCTTCGAGGCTATGCAATAGAGTTTAGAATCAATGCTGAGAATCCAGAAAATAATTTTATGCCTGCTGTTGGAATGATTAGTAATTATATGGCTCCAGGTGGTCCAGGAGTACGACTTGATACAAGCATATATGCAGGTTATAAAATACCGGCTAATTATGACTCTATGGTTGGAAAACTTATTGTCTATGCACTTGATTGGGATGGTGCTGTTAAAAAAGCTATGCGGGCTTTGGATGAATTTTATATTGACGGTATCATTACCAATATTCCCCTCCATAAAGCAATTGTAACGGACAGTGATTTTAAGGCTGGAAAATTTAATACCTCTTATCTGGAAAAAAAACTGCCTACATTTGATTTTCAAGCAAACAAACCTACCAGAAGCAGAAAAATAGAAGATAAAAGTTTTATTTTAAAAGGATCGGATGATATTCTTTATTAGGAGATAGCTGTTTTGTGCAGAAGAGGAGAGCTTTTCTACTCCTCTTCTTTATCTTCACAGATATCCTGCGTGAGCGGTTTCATGGCAGGAAATAAGATGACATCACGGATGCTCTGCTCATTTGTCAAAAGCATGACAAGACGGTCGATTCCGATTCCCTGTCCTGCTGTTGGTGCCATTCCATAGCTAAGGGCTTCAACGAAGTCTGTGTCCATAGCATGTGCTTCATCATCACCACAATCTTTTGCAGCCATCTGTCCCTCAAAACGCGCTAACTGATCGAGTGGGTCATTCAGCTCTGAGAATGCATTGGCAATTTCACGTCCGGCTATGAAAAGCTCAAATCTCTCTGTGATTTCAGGATTTGCATCACTTCTTCTTGCAAGTGGAGAGATCTCTACCGGATACTCAGTAATGAAAGTAGGGTCAATGAGTTTCTCTTCAACAAATTCATCAAAAAGTTCCCCTTGGAGTTGTCCAAGATTCATTCCCTCTTTTACTTCCAGTTTTTTCTCTTTAAGATAAGCGATGATTTTCTCTTTGTCATTTACAATCTCTGCAGGTACTTCACCTACTGTTGTAAGAGATTCTATAAGTGGAATCTCCTGAAAATTGTCAAAGTTAATCTCCATCTCTCCGTAAGGAAGCAGAGTAGGAAGATCTAAATGCTCAAAAAGATACTGAAAATACTCTTTGGTGATTTCAATGAGATCTTTGTATGTTTTGTATGCCCAGTAAAATTC
Source organism: Sulfurimonas sp. (assembly GCA_027038255.1). GTDB lineage: Bacteria > Campylobacterota > Campylobacteria > Campylobacterales > Sulfurimonadaceae > Sulfurimonas. The sequence goes on from JALVXQ010000055.1 coordinate 2,059, forward strand.
GATGGAAGTAAATTCCGGATTGTGTGTTGCATCCATACCTTCATTTCTAAAGTTTCTGTTAATCTCAAATACTGCTTCAAATCCACCGACAATGAGACGCTTTAGATAAAGTTCTGGTGCAATTCTCAGGTATCTGTCAATTCCCAAAGCATTGTGGTGTGTTACAAAAGGTTTAGCATTTGCCCCACCTGCGATAGGGTGCATCATAGGAGTTTCTACCTCTAAAAAGCCTTTGTCTTCAAAGAAACGGCGAGTGAGAGAGATGACACGGGAGCGTGTTTGGAATGTTTTACGCACTTCAGCGTTCATAATCAAGTCAAGATAGCGTTTTCTGTAACGTACCTCTTTATCTGTAATACCGTGAAATTTTTCCGGTAGTGGAGAGATCGCTTTTGTAAGCAGTCTGAGTGAGTCTGCATGCAGAGATAACTCCCCCTGTCCTGTAACAAATGGAAAACCGCTTACTTCGATGATATCACCGACTTCAATGTTCTTTTTAAAAATTGTATTGTAAAAACCTTCTGGAAGGTTGTCACGTGCTACATAAATTTGCAGCATACCACTCTCATCTTCAATCTTTACAAAAGATGCTTTTCCCATAATACGAAGGAGTTTAATACGCCCGCTAACTGTGTAAATGCGATTTTCATCGCGTTTATTCTCTGTCTGTTCAATATCAGAGTTTACATTTAAAAATTTTTCTACTGTTGTATTTCTTTGTGAGTTATTAGAGTAAGGGTTTATATCCGCTTCTCTTAAAACATTTGCTTTTTCAACTCTTTGCTGAATAAATTTATTACTAAACAATCAATTTTCCTTTATTAATTTATATTTATCTGTTCTTTTCTTATTTGTGTTTATTTTGGCATTTTTTACAGATGCCGTAAATCTGCATGGAGTGGTCAAGCATCTTAAAACCAAGCTCATCTGTTATGGCATGCTGACGTTTTTCTATGGCTTCATCAACAAACTCTGTAATCTCACCACACTCCGTGCATATAAGGTGATCATGATGCTCTTTTGCACCGAGTTCGTATTTTTTCCCTTGCGCACCAAAAGAGAGGGATGTCACTACATTGGAATCTTCCAAAAGTGAAAGTGTTCGGTAAACCGTTGCTATGCCGGTTTTGAGTTCAGGGTAGCGCTCTTGAATGAGATGGTGCAACGCCTCAGGTGTAAGGTGCTCATCGGAGTTGTATAGTGTTTCAAGAATCACTTCTCTTTGAATTGTGAACTTAAGACTGTTCTTTTTTAAGAGTGTTTTAAAATCTTCTAAAAGCTGTGCATACTCAATCGTTCTGTCTTTAAAGTTTGTTGTTACATTTGGCATTTCAGTTCTCTTTTTTTAGCTCAGTTTTGATCTTTTGAATTGTTTCATCGACTTTTGAATCGGCAATCTCTTTGCTCTTTTTCTCTATTGTATCAGAGACCTTTTGTGTTGCATTTTCTACAGAAGCATTCAGGTCTTTGCCCATATCTGTAGTGTCTATCTTCATAATAAATCCACCTGTTTCTACAAGGACTGGAAAAAGCACACTGTTTGAAAAGGCAGAGTCAAGTGTAGGTTTGAGTGCTTTGACATTATTTACAGCAAATGCGATGACCGCAGCGATAAGAAAGAATTTACTTGCCCCAAATACAAAGCCGAGAATTCTGTCAAAAATTCCAAGACCGCTGAGCACACTTAATTTTTTAAAAGTATAGCCTATGGCAATCATGAGAAGCCAAAAAACTACAAGGGTAAGCAAGAAACCGGTAAAACTGATGGCTGCATGGTTTGAAAAGTGAAAAATCAGATTACTGAGATATTGACCGACACTGTCTCCAACGCGTGAGGCTACGAAAATACCACCGATTATACCGACAAGACCAAAAAGTTCTTTGAAAAATCCGTTTAAAATCCCTTTGAGTCCAAGCAACAAAATAATGATAGCTGCTATAAGATCGAAATAATTAATGTCCATTGTTAAATTCCACGTTCATACGATTTTTTCCTTGCGCTTTAGAAGTATAGAGTGCTCTGTCAGCTCTGTCAATTAAACTCTCAGGATTATCACCGTCAATATATTTTGTTGCCCCGATGCTGATGGTAACATTGACAGAATCTCCTTTATAAAGGAGTGTATTTGTGCTGATGGTATGTAAAATACGTTCTGCAATCTCTTCACATTTTTTAGCCGTAATTCTATTAAGAATTATGACAAACTCTTCGCCGCCGTATCGAAACACTTTATCTCCGTCACGCAGCGTATTTCTAAGCAGGTTTGCAATAAAGATGAGGATTTTATCTCCTACAACGTGGCCATAAGTGTCATTAATGCTTTTAAAATCATCAATATCTAATATGAGAAGATGCAGTTCATGCTTTAGATGCTCTTTTTGTGTGATGCTGCCGAGGTATCTGTCTAAAGCTCTACGGTTAAAAACTTTTGTCAATCCATCAAGATTAGAGTCCTCTTCCAAATTTTTTACCTGTAAGTTGAGCTGCGTGATAACATCATTGGCTTTTTGCACCTCTTCTGTCATATGTGCTTGAATTTCATCAAATCTGCTTGTGATTGAAGGCAAATCGATAAGATGTGTTTTTGCTTCATCAAGTGTAGCTTTGTGCAGTTTACCAAGCTCTTCAAACTTGCCGTTGGTCTCTTTGTAAGAGGAGATGCTTTTTTTTGCAATCTCTTTGTAAGTATTTGTAAAAGTAAGTTTTGCATGTTCTATGGAGTCTGTCTCGATATCTATCTTTTTGAAAGTGCAAATGGCATCTTCTAGATAGTCAATAACCTGTGCTTTGTTTACATTTTCTTGGGAATCAATATTCTGAAGTAACTCTTTGTACATTTGAGCAACTAAAGATTTCAGGTCATCTTTTTTCATACATTCTCCCAATAAAACAGTTTATTTTAGATACGTGATTATACTAATTTAATCATAAATATAGCTTTTATCATAGCTATTTTATCTATATTTGGATAAAATTGCAAAAATTATTTATAGATAAGGTTTATATAATGAGTACTTGGAATCCATCGAGCTGGAGAGAAAAACCAATATTACAACAGCCGACTTACCCAGATAAGACAAAGCTAGAGACTGTTTTAAATGAACTGAAAAATTATCCGCCACTTGTATTTGCAGGAGAGGCGCGTTCACTCAAAGAACAACTTGCAAATGTTGCACAAGGGAAAGCTTTTTTACTCCAAGGTGGTGATTGTGCTGAGAGTTTTTCTGAGTTTCACGCAGACAATATTCGTGATACTTTTAAAGCTATAATGCAGATGGCTGTTGTTATGACCTATGCCGGCGGACTTCCTGTCGTAAAAGTCGGGCGCCTTGGCGGTCAGTTTGCAAAGCCCCGCTCAAGTAACACTGAAACTTTTGATGGGACTACACTAGATTCGTATCGTGGTGACATTATCAACGGTATTGAGTTTAATGAAAAAGCGCGTGTTCCAGATCCGGAACGTATGATAAAAGCATATAATCAGGCAACAGCAACACAAAATCTGCTCCGTGCATTTGCATCGGGCGGTTTGGCTGATTTGCATCAGGTAAATAAATGGAATCTTGACTTTGCCCATAAAAGTGAAGTGGGTGAAAAGTATGAAGCATTGGCAGAAGATATTGAAAAATCTTTGCAGTTTATGGCAGCATGTGGGATAACATCAAAAACATACAGAACCTTGCGTGAGACTGATTTTTATACATCTCATGAAGCGCTTTTACTCCCTTATGAAGAGGCATTTACAAGAGAAGACTCTATTACAGGCGACTGGTACAATGTAGCGGCACATATGGTTTGGATAGGTGACAGAACACGTCAGCTTGACGGTGCACATGTTGAGTATATGCGGGGCATTAAAAATCCTATCGGCATAAAAGCAGGGCCTTCTATGGATCCTGAAGATTTGGTACGTCTTGCCGCAGCAGTGAATCCTGAGAATGAAGCAGGACGTCTGAATATTATCGTAAGAATGGGTGCAAACAAAGTGGGTGATCATATGCCACAGCTTATTCGTGCTATTGAACGTGAAGGGTTGAATGTTGTCTGGTCATGTGACCCGATGCATGGTAATACCATCAAATCATCAAACAACTACAAAACGCGTCCGGTTGATGCTATTTTGACTGAGATGAAACAGTTTTTCCAAGTACATAAATCAGAAGGTACATTTGGCGGTGGTGTTCACTTAGAGATGACAGGGAAAAATGTAACTGAGTGTATCGGCGGTAGTTTTACTGTAACAGAAGAGGATCTCAGCTCTCGTTACCACACACACTGTGACCCACGTTTAAATGCAGACCAATCTTTAGAGCTTGCATTTTTAATTGCGGATTCTTTAAAAGATGCGCATAAATAATTAAATAATTTTTAGATGATGCTATAAGATTAGCATCATCCACGCAGTGCCGACACCAAGATAGATGAGTGTGTTGGCAAGCGTTACTGCTCCCCCATATTTATAAACCTCTCTACTCTCAATATATCCAGAACTCAAATAAATTACATTGGCACTTGAACCCTGCGGCGTAATCATCGCATTGAAGTTTGTCGCAAAAAGAAGCATTAGGGCAAGCATCTCTGCAGGAACACCGGCACTTATACCAACACCTAAAAAGACAGAAAAGAGTGCAAGCATCTGTGCTGTTTGTGAGACGAAAAAGTAGTGAATGAAAACATAGGCAAGCACAAGACCAACATAAACAATAGGCCAGCTTTGTCCCATTATGACATCAGATATATGTGCTCCTAGCCAAGACATAAAGCCAAATTCGTTTAAGTAGCTACTCATCGCATAGAGTGTCCCAAACCAGATGAGAGTACCAAGGGCACGCCCTTCGTGTGCTAAATCATCCAGAGTAAAGATGTTGGTGAGCATCAAAATACCCAGACCTAAAAAGGCGACAGCGGTTTTGTCTATGCCGAGTTGTGCTGAAAATATCCAGAGTGTTATCATAGCGATGAAAGTAAATCCCATAATGTACTCGTTTTTATGCACATTTCCCATCTGTTCAAGCTGTTCTTGTGCCATGTTCGGTGCATCGGGAGTCTCTTTTAATTCAGGTGGAAATATCTTAAAAAGCAGCCAGGGAATGACGATGAAAGCGACAAGAGAAGGGGCAAAAGAGGCGAGTGCCCAAGAGCCGTAACTTATCTCTATGCCAAACTCTTTTGCCATCTTTGCACCGGCAGGATTAGCCGCCATTGCGGTCAGCCACATAGAAGAGGAGATGGTAAGCCCTGCCATAGAGGTCATCATCAGGTATGCTCCAAGCTTTTTACGTGTACCGTCATTCACTTTTGAACCACTGTCGGCTGAGAGGGCTTGTACTATCGGGTAGAGTACACCTGAACGGGCCGTGTTACTTGGAAAAGCAGGAGCGATGAACATATCTGCTGCAATGATGGAGTATCCAAGACCCAAAGAGGATTTGCCGAACTTTTTGATAATGAGCAGGGCAATGCGCTTTCCAAGTCCTGATTTAATCACCCCGCGGGCAATCAAAAAAGCGATGATAATGAGGAGAATAAAACCTTGAGAAAATCCGCTGTAAGCCTGTTTCGCACTGAGGGTATGGGTGAGTATGACAAAGCCAAGACCGATGATGGACGCTGTAAATATGGATGTAGCTTCAATGATAACGGCTAAAATAATGGAGATGAAAATGGCAAAAAGATGCCATGCCTGTGGTGTTAAACCTTCAGGTGGTGAAACAAACCAAAGTGAAACTCCAAAAAGAAGCACAAAGAGCTGTTTGTAGTGGATGAGGTCTCGTTTTTTATGATGGGACACTGTTAGCCTTGTTCGTTGATAGTCTCAACTTTCTCTTCTATGGTGAGCAGCTCTTCTACTTTTACTTCATATGCTTCTTCAAGCTCTGCAAGCTCGGCTGCTAAAGCAGTAATTCCTTTTTCTTCATAGCATGAAGGGTCTGCGAGACAGATATTCATCTGCTCTATCTGCTCTTCGAGTTTTTCTATCTCTTGTGGAAGTGCTTCAAGTGCAATTTTTTCTTTGTAGGTGAGTTTGAGAATTTTCTCTTTCTCTCTTTTTGGCTCTTTTGGTCTCTCTTGTGTTGCCTCTTTTTCCATAGCATCAAGTTCGTGAAGCTCTTTCTCTAACTCAAGATATTCTGAGTAGAGTTGATGGGATTCTTCTATGGTTTTGTCCGGCTTGAAGATGAAGAGCTTCTTGGCAATTTTATCGACAAAGTATCTGTCATGAGAGACGATGATAACCGCACCACTAAAGTTTGTCAACTGCTCTTCTAAGATGTTAATTGTTGGAATATCCAAGTCATTTGTCGGCTCATCGAGTATGAGAATGTCGACATCTTGTGTAAAGAGCAGGGCAAGTGCGACACGATTTTTTTCTCCACCACTGAGTATGCCTACTTTTTTGTCTAAAAATTCCCGCGGAAAGAGGAAATTTTTCAAATAACCATAGACATGCAGGTCGCTGCCGCGAACATTTACCCGGTCACCGCCGTTTGGACAGAAGGTCTCGATGAGGTTTTTGTCATCATCAAGCATCTCACGGTGCTGATCAAAGTAACCTACTTTAAATTCACCCTGTTTTATTTTTCCTTCGCTAGGCTCTATACGTCCAAGCAGAGCTTTGAGAAGGGTTGATTTTCCACTGCCGTTGGGTCCGACAATGGCAATGACATCTTTTTGTAAAATTCTTGTTGTAAAATCGTGCAGCAGCTCTTTGTCTCCAAGCGTGAGTCCAAGTTTATCTATTTCAAAGAGCATTTTTTGTTTGTTGACACTTTTGTCACGGTTGAAGTGTTTTGCTTCACGCTGCAGTTCAACAGACATTTTTCTAATCTTTGCGGGGTTTGTTTTTGCTGCCTCACGCAGGTTCATCAGTCGCTCTTTTCTGCCCTCATTTCGCTTGAGTCTTGCACGTACACCTCTGGCAAACCACTCATTCTCGCGCTTGAGCACACCTAAAAGATTTTCATGCTGTTTCTGCAGTGTTCTGAGGTACTCCTCTTTTTGTGTGAGGTAGTCATTGTAGCCGCCGCGATACTCACGCAGCTTACAATCTTCCACTTCAACGGATTTTGTTGCAATCCGGTCGATGAAGTATCGGTCATGCGAGATAAAAACAAGGGTAAACTTCTCTTTGAGAAGCAACTCTTCGAGAAATTCGACCATATAGACATCTAGGTGATTGGTAGGCTCATCAAGTAGCAGTACATCCGGTTTTTGGAGTAGTAAAGAGGCTAGAGCGACACGACGCTGCTCCCCACCACTAAGCAGTGTAACAGGTTTATGCTCATAGGGTTTGAGTTGAAAGTGCTGGATGATGCGTTCTATTTTATCATCAAGGTTCCATGCATTGTGGTGTTCGATGTAGCGTGAGAGCTTTTCATGCTCATCGAGCAGAATTTTGTTGTCAAAATCTTCTGAGAGCAGATGAGAGAGCTCATTGTAGCGCTCTTTTGCTGCATTTATCTCAGTCAGACCCGCTTCAACAGCCTCACGCACAGAGTGTCCCTCTTGGAATTCCGGACGCTGGTCGAGCATCTTGACTTCAAGATCATTTTGTATGATTCTGCGTCCCTCATCAGGGTCCAGTGTGCCATTGACTATCTTCATCAGCGTTGATTTTCCGCTGCCGTTTTTCCCAATGATAACGATACGTTCACCCTCATCGACATGAAAATCCACATCTATGAGAATCTTTTGTGCTGAGTAGTGTTTTGAAATTTTTTGCAGGTCTATGAGTGCCATAAATATTTACTTTTTTTAGTTTTTATAAGGATAGCAAAGAGTAGCTATTATTTAGCTTTTATTTTTACATAAAGAAGATGAATAGTAAAGGCTAGTGTTCCGACAATCAAACCGACAAGGAGTTCTCCTAGAAGTGATGGAAGAAAATGTAGTGTTTCATGGATCTGATGGACATTGTGCATAAAGATACCACCGGCGACAAGGAGCATGGCTAGAGTACCTACAATTGTGAGTGCTTTAATGATTTTAGGCAGTGATAATACTAAGACTCTACCTGTTGTATGTAGCAGTGAAGAGTCATTTCTTGCTTTTTCAATTAGTTTAAAACCAAAATCATCCATGCGTACAAGCAGGGCTACAAAGCCATAAACACCGAGAGTTGCCAAAAAAGCGACAAGAGTTACTGCAATGATTTGGATAAAAAGCGGCTGCGTGAGAACAGTGCCTAGTGCGATGATGACAATCTCAATGGAGAGAATAAAATCTGTTGTGATGGCAGACTTGACCTTTACTTTTTCAATGGCAAGTAGCTCTGCTTCACTTTTTTCTTCTCTGTTCTGTCTCTGTTGCTCGTGCGGCTGAAAGTACTCATATATCTTCTCTATAGCTTCAAAAGAGAGGTAGATACCGCCCAGCATTAAGATGGGAACGATACTCCAAGGAGCAAATGCAGAGAGGATAAATGCCAAAGGAAGAATGATAAGTTTATTGCGAAAAGAGCCTTTTGTGATGGCCCACAGAACGGGAAGCTCACGTGAGGCTGCAAATCCTGAAGCTTTCTGTGCATTGACGGCTAAATCGTCACCTAAAATAGCCGTTGTTTTTTTAGCTGCAACTTTACTGACGACTGCTGCATCATCTAAGAGGCTCGCGATGTCATCAAAAACTGCAAAAAATCCACCTGTCATAATTCTCTCTTTAATATTTTTATGTATCCTAACATAAAATAAGAAATAATCTCGTTATAATAGCACTTACGAGGAGTATAGAATGAGAAAAATGTTATTTTTATTTTTACTATTTTCTATGACACTTTTTGCTGAGGTGATGGGAAAAAGTGGAGGGTGTACGCTGACGCAGAGTGGGAATTTTGAGGTTCAATACGATAATAGAGTTTTAAAAGATGTTCACTACATTATGCCGGCAAAAAGTGGCGGTAATTTTAGAGACCTCTTTGTAGGAGGAGAACTGCAGGGTGTAATTCCCAAAAAAAGAAAAAAACTTGTGCTCAAACTGCTTGACTACAAACCAAATGTTCGAATTAAGGGAAAACCAAAAACCGGTATTTTTATTGTAGCACTTCAGTATGGCAGCAAGACAGAACGTATAGATATGCCTTATATTTTTGATGCAGGTCTTATGAAAATATATACCATGCAGCAGGCAGATATACATATTGTACTCACTACAAAGGTAGCCTACTCTCTATGTCACGTTAAGTAAGAGAGCATAAATAAATCTAGCTCTCTTCACAAAATGTTCTTGCAACATACCATTTTGCTATGGCATCATCATTGTAGTGGTACTCTTGCTGCGTGAGGGGGATAGCACTGTTTCTGAGTTTTGATCTGATTATGCCCATAATGATAAAACTCAGAAGCAGGGCAGCAATGGCAATAAAATAGTCATACATATACCACGTGATAAGAGCAATGGCAACAGTGCCAAACTGCAGTAATATTCTAACAACAATAGCTAAAATCTTACATTTTTTTGTTTTTGGAATGGGTGTCGGTTCTATTAAATTGATAAAGTCATCATTCATACTGCTCATTATAGCCTATCTTTCTTTTTATCTCTCTATGTGGTTCTTTAACTAAGCCAAGTTTAGTGTATATGACTAAACTTTCTTTATAAAACTTGCAACTATTAACTTTTTTTGCTAAAATACTATCAAATTTTTAAATAAAAGGAAGAAAATATGGCAAAACATCAATTTCAAACAGAAGCAAATCAGATTTTACAACTTATGATACATTCACTCTACTCAAACAAGGAGATATTCCTGCGTGAGCTTATTTCCAATGCATCGGATGCTATGGACAAGCTCAATATGCTTGTACTTACAGATGAAAAATACAAGGGTGTGAAATTTGATCCAAGAATTGAGATTAAAAGAGATAAAGATGCAAAACTTTTAACGATTTCGGACACGGGTATAGGCATGAATGAAGAGGATTTAATGAATAACCTCGGAACAATTGCAAAGTCTGGAACGAAAGCATTTTTGGAAAATTTGACAGGTGATAAAAAAGTGGATTCGCATCTTATCGGTCAATTTGGTGTCGGTTTTTACTCTGCATTTATGGTAGCTAAAAAAATTGAAGTCATTACAAAAAAAGCAGGCGAAGAGAAAGCCTATAAATGGATCAGTGACGGAAGCGGTGAATTTGAGATAGAAGATGCTCAAAAAGAGGGTCATGGAACTGAAATTATTTTACACCTTAATGATGATGAGAGTGAATTTTTAGAAGAGCACAGAATAGAGTCTATCGTAAAAAAATACTCTAACCACATTCCTTTCCCTATATTTATGGACAAAGAGAAGCACATTCCTGCTGTAACAGATGATGAAGGCAAAGAGACAGAGCCGGCAAAAACAGAGAGTGAAAATGTACAGATTAACTCTGCAAATGCACTCTGGACAATCTCAAAAAGTGAACTTAAAGATGAAGATTACATCTCTTTTTATGAATCACTTGCACACTCAAATGAGGAGCCGTTAAAATGGATGCATCATAGAGCTGAGGGTGCCATAGAGTACACAACACTTTTTTATATTCCAAGTAAAGCGCCGATGGATATCTTCAGAGTGGATTATCAGCCGGGAGTGAAACTCTATATCAACCGTGTATTTATTACAGATGATGATAAAGAGCTGATGCCAACATATCTACGTTTCTTACGTGGTGTTATTGACTCAAAAGATCTGCCGCTCAATGTCTCACGTGAGATTCTTCAATCAAATCCGGTTATGAGTAAAATTAGAAACTCTTCTGTGAAAAAAGTGCTTTCAGAGCTTGGAAAAATGATGGAGAAAGATGCAGATAAATATGACACTTTCTACAAAGAGTTTGGAAACGTACTTAAAGAAGGGCTTTACAGTGATTTTGCAAACCGTGAGAAAATTTTAGAACTTCTTAAATTCCATACATTGAACTCAGATGAGATGACAACGATTAAAGAGTTTATTAAAAATGTAGATGAAGAGAAGAAAGAGATCTATTATCTTACTGCAAAATCATCTGTCGATATGTTGAAACACTCTCCTATTTTAGAGAAATTCAAAGCACGCGGCATAGATGTACTGCTGCTCAATGAAGAGGTAGATACTATCATCTTCCCTATGGTGACTGAGTATAAAGAGTATAAGCTCATTCCTGCGGCTGATGCGAAGTTTGAAGAGAGTGAAGAGGAGAAAAAAGCTAAAGAGGAGCTCACAAAAGAGTATGAAGGTCTTGCAAAAGAGTTCAAATCTTCTCTTGGTGAGGCAGTAAAAAGTGTTGAAGTAACAACAGAACTTACAGACTCTCCCGTAGCGCTTAAAGTTGATAAAGATGACCCTTCTTTTATGATGGCACAGATGATGAAACAGATGGGTCAAGGCGGTGATGTTCCTGAACCGGCACCAATTTTACAGATCAACCCTAAACATGAGCTTATAGAGAAACTTCAAGGCTCAAGTGATCAGAACCTAATTGAAGATGCTGCACACGTTCTTTTTGACCAGGCAAAACTATTTGACGGCAAAGAACTTGATGATACTGCAGACTTTGCGATGCGACTCAATCGTATCATTTCAAAAGCGATATAATTTTTTTGAATGAGTGTATTTGTAGCACTCATTCATTTTTTTGATTTATATTTGTTTTTTATTTACTTTTAACACGGAAATATGATATCTTCATACATGTTAAAAAAATTAAAACTTTTTAAAAAAGCAGCTCCAAAGCCTGAAAAAGAAGATGTTGAATTTTTAAGAGAGAGTGCTGTAGCTGTATGCGATGAGCTCTTTTCCGGTAAACTTGCGCATCTTCATATTCCAGATTACACATATGACACTACAGAAGCAGTTGCAGAATTAGGTCTTGATGCAGATATGATTGAACAGCTTGTTGATGATTATGTATCACAGATTATAAAAGCCATTCTCCAATTTGATGAATATATGGAAAAGCTGCAGGAGTCTCAGGATAAAGAGCTTGTCTTAGACTATACGCCTTTTAGAGAACTTGCGCATAAAAATCTGGGTGTTGCGCGTAATTTACGTATTAAAGATGCGGAGATACTGCTCTATGAACTGATGAAACAGGATGATTTAGAGTATCTGCTTGCCTGTCTTGAAGCTTTAAAAGTATGTGCAATAAAATTACGTCCACAATGTGCCTATGACACAATCAAACTTATAAAAATTAAAAACTCTCTGTAACTTTTATCTGTCTCTGAGTGATTGGGAGATTTGCTCCAGTTTTCCTTTTGGTTTTTGGATGACTTGTGTCTCTTCTTTGTCCAATGGCAAGACAAAAGCAAGGAGTATAAATATAAAAGAAAATACAACTCCTCCTAAAATACTTAAGACTACTTTTAATTTAAAATCATCCATCATTTGCCTTTTAAGAGCTTTTTTCCTGCTCACTTGTCATGTATATCCAGAACTCTTTGTGAGTATAGCCTTTGTTTAAAAAGAAAATCTGCAGTATTGCAACCCTGTAGAGGGTAATAAACATTTTGGCATAAGGGATGAAAAGACTCAGGCTGACAAAAAGTGACTGTGTTTTGTTGCCTTTGGACTCTATCATCTCTTTCATGCCAATATTGTTACTCAAATAGAGGCCAAATATCATAGAAAGTGCAAAGTTTAAAATAAGTCCAAAAATCATATAGGCTATAAAATTTTGTTCATACATACCAGCTATCATAATTATTAAATCCTTGAAAAATTTTATCTGTTGAAGAGTATTTTATCTAAAAAGATATGAATTATATATAAGAGAAGAGAGATATAACTAAAAAGTAACAAGCAAAGCTTATATAAATAAAGATTCAAAGAAAGAAAAACTTTTTTTAAACATCTTTATACTATACTAAGAGCACAAATTATGAAAAAGGGTAATTTTATGGAGACTAACCTCGTAATAGAGGGAGTTAAGTTTATGTTTTTAGGAATGGGAACAGTGTTCGCATTTTTAATCATAATGATATTATTTATAAATCTAATGTCATACGTGATACATAAATTTTTCCCTGAGCCACAGGCAAGTGCACAAACGCAGCAAGCAGGTGCGTCAAAAGACAACAAAAAGATAGTTGCCGCGATTACAGCAGCAATCGCACACCATAGACAAGGTTAAGGATTATAATGGCTAAGAAGAAATATATAGACGTAATGGATACAACATTTAGAGATGGCTTCCAATCAGTTTTTGGTGGTCGTGTTCTAATGAATGACTTTTTTCCAGCTGTAGAAGCTGCAAAAATGGCAGGTATTAATCACTTTGAGTTTGGTGGAGGAGCACGGTTTCAATCACTCTACTTTTATTTAAGAGAAGATGCGTTTGAAATGATGGATAAGTTCCGTAAAATTGTAGGACCTGATGCAAATCTTCAAACATTGGCTCGTGGTGTTAATACAGTAATGTTAGATACCGGTTCAAAAGAGCTAATTGATTTACATGCAAAGATGTTTAAAAAGCATGGAACAACGACTATTCGTAACTTTGATGCACTCAATGATATTGAAAACTTGAAGTATTCCGCTGAGAGAATTACACATCATGGTCTTAAGCATGAAGCAGTGGTTACAATGATGGATCTTCCACCAGGATGCCATGGTGCACATACAGTAGAGTTTTATGAAAAAACGCTTCGTGATATTTTAGACAGTGGTCTTCCATATGACAGTATCTGTTTTAAAGATGCAAGCGGTACTTCAAATCCTCAAAAAGTTTTTGAAACTATCTCTATGGCTAGAAAACTTTTAGGTGATGATGTACATGTTCGTCTTCATACACATGAAACTGCAGGTGTCTCTGTAGCTGCATATATGGCGGCTCTTGAAGCTGGTGTTGATGGTATTGATATGGCTGCAAACCCGGTAAGCGGTGGAACAAGTCAGCCTGATATTCTTACAATGCTTCACGCAACAAAGGGAATGAATTTTGATCTTGGCGGATTAGAACTTGG
>JALVXQ010000056.1 GCA_027038255.1 Sulfurimonas sp.
ATCATCACACTCAAACCAAAATCTGAGTGGCCAAAAGGGATGACATATGAGAAACTGCGTGAAGATATGGAAGCAGCTCTGCAGGTTCCTGGACTTACAAACTCATGGACCTACCCTATCCGCGGTCGTATTGATATGCTCCTTAGCGGTATTCGAACGCCTATTGGTATAAAACTCTATGGAACTGACGCAAAAGGCCTACAAAAATTTGGTAAAAGAATAGAAGAACAATTAAATAAATATGACAAAACACTCTCTGTCTTTGCCGATCAGGCCAGTGCCGGTTACTATATAGACATCATTCCAAATGAGGATAAGCTCGCACGTTATAATATGACAAAAGATACACTTCTGGAATATACCGCTTTAGCAATAGGCGGTATGCGTGTATCGACCATGTACAAAGGGCTTGAACGCTATCCTATTGCCTTGCGTTTAGAAGGAAGCGAGCGAAGAAGTCTGGACTCTATTAGAGATATTCAGGTCAAAACAAAACTCGGTTTTGTTCCTCTTGGAAGCTTGGCAAAAGTAGCCTACAGACAGAGTGCCTCAGTGATAAAAAGTGAGATGGCGGCACCGGTAACGTTCATCTACATTACGCCAAAAGATGGCATAAGTGCAACAGAGTACAAACAAGGTGCGCAAAAGTTCATAAACGCAATAAAATTTGATCCGGGATACTACATAGAGTGGGCAGGACAGTCTGAGTATCTTGATTCTGCGATGGCACGCATCATCTGGATTATTCCGGCAGTTCTCATTGTTATCTTCTTGCTTATCTATATGGCACTTAAAAAAATGATACCGACGATTATCGTCTTTTTCACACTGCCATTTGCCCTTTTAGGAGGACTTATTTATATTGACATGCTCAACTTTGCGATGAGTATCGCCGTGATTGTCGGTTTCTTGGCACTACTTGGAGTAGCCGCCGAAACTGCAATCGTTATGATAATCTATCTACAAGAAGCAGTAGATGAGTCCAAAGAGATACACGGCGAAAACTTTAACAACAAGTATCTCAATGATGCTATCTATGATGGAGCTGTACAGCGTGTACGACCAAAACTTATGACAGTTTTTGCTATTCTTGCAGGTCTTGCTCCTATTATGTACACACATGGGGTAGGAAGTGAAGTGATGCAGCGAATCGCCGCTCCAATGCTTGGAGGAATAGTCTCTTCAGCAGTTTTAAGTTTGGTTATTATTCCAATACTTTATGATATTTATATGAAATGGGAGTTAAACAGAGATGAAAAAACAGACGTTTAAAGTACAAAATGTAAAATGCGGCGGTTGCGCCAACACGCTCATGACAAAGCTCTCAGATACCTTTGGAGCAATTGAAATGAACCTTGAACTAACACCCAGAGAGATAACACTCACCATTGAAGATGAAAAAATCCCTCAACTGCGTGAAGCACTCAAATCTCTCGGTTATCCGATGTCTGATGAGTATTTAGGATTCATAGAAAACACGGCAGCACAGGCAAAGAGCTTTGTCTCCTGCGCTGTTGGCAAGTTTGAAATTTCAAAAGAGTAGTAAATGCAGTAATAGTCGCTTAGAAATGAGGATAAGCTTTTTATAGGACTATTTTCTCTCCATATTTTACAATATGTGCATCTAATTTAAGTTTTTTCTGGAGTACATTTTTAAATGTTTTTTGTGACTCTTTTTCACCATGCACCAAAAAGACTTTTTTAAGATTTTTAATACTTGACATCCACTTGATAATACCATCTTGATCAGCGTGAGCAGAGAAACCGTTAATGGTATGAATGGAGGATTTTACAATGATATCTTCACCATAAACAGTAATCCATTTTGCACCCTCAACTATGTCACGTCCTAAAGTACCTCTTGCCTGATAGCCGACAAATACAACCGCATTGCGTTTATCCCAGATACGATGTTTAAAATGGTGCGTGATGCGTCCGCCGTTACACATACCGCTTCCTGCGATAATAATAGCTTTACTTTTAATATCATTAATACCTTTTGAAGCCTCAGGTGTCTCTGTATAAATAAGCGAATCGAAATTAAATACTGTCCCATCCTCTTTCACATTCTCCTGACATCTGTTTGTCAGCTCCTGTGCATAGTTACGGTAGACATCTGTTGCCCGTGTTGCCATAGGGGAGTCTAAAAACACCTTACATTTTGGCAGTTCACCGCTTGCATGCATCTCACGCAACAGACAAAGCAGCTCTTGCGTTCGCTCAACTGCAAAAGAGGGAATAAGAACATTTCCATGTGCATCCAAAGTTTTTATGATGACATCTTTAAACTCTTTAATCGTTAAAGCAATCGGCTGGTGCTCTCTGTCTCCATAGGTTGTTTCAACATAGAGTGCTTCTGCCTTGGAGCATTTATCTAAATCAGGCAGAACAAGTTCATTGTCATTACCGATATCACCGGAAAAAACGATAGTATGCGAGTCTCCATTTTCCATATAAGAGAATTCAATAAATGCAGAACCTAAGATATGCCCGGCATTGCGGTAGATGAAACTGATGCCTTCACACAGTTCATAATACTCATCATATTCAGGATTAATCCACTCTATCATCTTAAAAGTTTTATCTACATCAAGTGGTTCATAAAGAGGTTTTGAAAGTTTTGTCTCTTTACCTTTACGCAGTGCTTTTCTATACTTTGTCTGAAAATCTTCGGTCATAATTTTAGCGCTGTCTAGCAGAATAATCTCAGCGAGATCCATCGTAGCTGCTGTTGCATAAATCTTCCCTTTAAAACCCTCTTTTACAAGTTTAGGGATACGGCCTACATGATCAAGGTGTGCATGTGTTACAAGAAGATAATCTATCTCTTTTGCATCAAAACCAAAAGGTTTTTCATTCATCTCCTCTTCTTCACCTTGAAACATTCCGCAGTCTATCAATATTTTATAATCATCGACCTCTAAGAGGTGACAAGAACCTGTCACCTCTTCTGTCGCACCATAAGAGTGTACTGTTGCCATAGTTATTCCTTATAAAATTTATCTATAAGGTCATTATACGCCTTGCAAGCTTGCTATAATCTTATCTGCAACTCTAAACGAATTTGCATAAATACTCCAGGTATAAGGAACACTCCCGCCTGTCGGCATAAAAGAGGCATCGCTCACATACAAATTTTGCAGATCATGGGCTTTACAATTTTTATCAAGCACAGAGTTTGTGGCATCATCACCAAAGCGGCATCCCCCAGCAACTAAATTTGGCGGCGGTGAAGCTGAGATGGAGTAGTCTATCTCCTCACAGCCCATTTTCTCCAGCACTTTGACTGCTTTTTGTGCCAAATGTTCACCAACTTTGAGATCTTGTGGATGCCCATAAAGGTTGATAACACCTACCGGCATCCCGTACTTATCTTTTGCTTCCTCATCCACTGAGACAAAACAGTTATCCGTCGGCAGCCAGTCATTAAAGACCTCAAAAGTAAGCACACGCGAGGTCGTAATGCGTTTGTACACTTTTTTCGCCAAAGCATCACCCCAGAGCAGTTCACCATTGTCATCATACACCTCTTTCATTACTCGGGGAATAATGTTTTGATGCTCAAATAAAAAGTCAATCGTACCACCTTTATATTCTTTGCCCTCTTCACTGTACTCATACCAATCCTGCAGACTACGGTTGAAAAAAACACCGACCTGCATCAACTCACGCTGCTGCTCCTGCGTGAGCTTCTCAAAAACAAAACGACCACTGCCGCTGCCTCCTGCTGAGAAGATGAGATTTTTTCCTACCTGTCCGCTTGAATTTGCCAGACCATTTGGGAAAAACTTATTTTTGGAATTGAGTAGCAAACGTGAACTCTCTATGGCCTGCGCTGCAAGAACAAAAATTTTGGCTTCGATAACATGCGGCACACCCAAATTTGTTTTGTAATGTGCTTT
>JALVXQ010000057.1 GCA_027038255.1 Sulfurimonas sp.
TTATCTTTAACCGCGGGCACGAGCCACTTTTTACTTTTATTGACTATTTTAGCTCTAAAGAGGCCGTTGATAACGAAGTCGAAGATGCAGAGTATCTTGCTATGAGCAATGAAGAAAAAATTGCAAAGCTATTGATGGACGGCGATAAAGAGCGTATGATTCCTCTTGTAGAAGAGGCACGCCAGCAAATAGCTCCTGAGAAAATTGTTAATGAGATTCTCATAGATGCCATGAAAGTTGTCGGCGAACTTTTTGGAAGCGGACAGATGCAACTTCCTTTTGTTCTACAATCTGCAGAGACGATGAAAAAAACAGTGGACTACCTCAACCCTTATCTGCCAAAGGTAGAAAAAGAAGTTGACACAACACTTGTTCTTGGCACAGTCAAAGGAGATGTCCATGATGTGGGCAAAAATCTTGTCGATATCATCCTCTCAAACAACGGTTATAAAGTCAAAAATCTCGGTATCAAAGTAGAACTTGAACAGTTCCTTGACACACTAAATGATGGACATGTCTCCGCACTTGGTTTTAGCGGTCTACTTGTAAAATCAACACAGGTTATGCTTGAAAATCTCACAACTCTTGAAGAAAAAGGGATTCAAATTCCAATTTTACTTGGCGGTGCGGCACTCACACGCTCTTTCATTGATGATTTTTGCCGAAAAGCTTACAGTGGACCTATATTTTACTGTAAAGATGCCTTTGACGGGGTAACAGCAATGAGCCGCATAGAAGCTGGCAATATGGACACAAACCTGCATCCTGATGCTCCTCAAGTTGAAAGAAAAGAGGAGAAAGAGTACATCATTCCTCCCTTTGAAGAGATTAAGATGCCTTCTCGTGATGTGCCGGTTCCTACACCACCATTTTGGGGACGACGTACAATAAAACTGACAGACCAGCAGATAGAGATGGCATTTGAGTGGATAAATCATAAACTCCTCTTTAAATCCCGCTGGGGCTACTCCTCCAAAGGTATGAGCAAAGAGGCATATGAAAAACAGCTCGATGAAGTTGTCTGGCCGGCTTATGAAAAACTCAAAAAACGTTTTATTGAAGAGAAGCTTTTTGAACCGACCATCCTCTATGGTTACTGGCCTTGCAGAAGCGATGATAACTCGCTGCTTATCTTTGATGAGAGTGAAGGATGGTTTAGTGAAGATGAGATAAATCGTGATTCTTTAGAACATGTTATCGGCAGAGCCGAAGAGGTTTTCAGCTTTCCAAGACAGCGTAAAAAACCACACCGTGCTCTCAGTGACTTTTTTCATGCAGACAGACATGACTGTTTGGCTCTTACATGTGTAAGTGCCGGCAGCAGACTCAGTGATGCAGAGCGTGAGATTTATGAACGTGGAGATTATACAGAGTATTATCAGTTTCACGGACTTGGTGTCGAGCTTGCCGAAGCACTTGCGGAAATTGCCCACAAACAGATACGACTTGATCTCAACATCGCAAAAGATGAGGGGAACACTCTCGCAGATGTACGCATGAACCGCTATCAGGGTAGCCGTTACTCCTTTGGCTATGCAGCCTGTCCAGACCTGGAACTTAACCGTCCGCTCTTTAACCTCTTAAAACCTGAAGAGTTCGGCATTGAGCTGAGTGAAACATTTCAAATTCATCCGGAGCAGTCAACCTCAGCCCTTGTGGTCTACCACCCGGATGCTACCTACTATAATGTCTAAGTTACTTTAACGTCTTCTATATGAGAGCGCCTCTAGCAGGTGCTCTTTTTCAATCACTTCAGAACTTACCAAATCTGCAATCGTTCGAGAGACTTTCTGTACTTTTTTTATGCTTCTAAATGAGAGTTGAAAGCGCTCTATGGCCATTGCCAAAATTTCATTTGCTGCTGCGCTCATCACACAATAGACATCTAATTCACTATCAGCCATCTTGGCATTAAAATTTTTCTGCCCTCTTTTTTGTCTAAAAATATTTGCTTCCACAACCTTTTTATGCAACTCTTTTGAGGAGAAACTCGGCTTATCATCAGCGCTTACATTCTGCATCACGACCGATATGTCAATCCTGTCTAAAAAAGGTTCGGAAAGTCTGTTCTTATACTTCTGAATTTCAAGTTCATTACAGCGACACTCCTTATTGGCATCCAAAAGATTGCCGCAAGGGCAAGGATTCATCGCGCCAATAAAAAGAAATTTTGCCGGATACTCCACTTTTGCATTGACACGTGAGATGTGTATTTTATTCTCCTGCATAGGCTCACGCAGAGACTCCAAGACAGATTTGGAGAAGTAAGGAAGCTCATCAAAGAAGAGTATGCCGTTGTTCGCTAATCCAACTTCACCAATCCTGGCTTTATGACTCCCACCTCCAAAAACAGAAGCCAAGGTTGAGGAGTGATGCGGACTTTTAAAAGGACGGTGGGGTTTAAAGTCAGGCTCTTTTCCCTCTAACACCTGTAGTTTTGCACTGTCAAGTATCTCAGGCATCTCCATTGGAGGTAAAATATATCGAAGTCGAGAGGAAATCATACTCTTGCCGCATCCGGGGCTTCCTTCAAGAAGTATGTTATGAAATCCTGCAGCTGCAATGAGAGCTGCTCGTTTGGCAACTTCCTGACCTTTTACATCCCTAAAATCTTCATCATACTCTTTAATATAGTAGTATTTTTCCTCTCCCAATTCATAAAAAGGGTATGCAATAGCACTACTTTCACAAGATGGATTTGCACTCTCTTGATGTTGCAGTATCTCCACAGCCTGCGTTAAAGAACTCACGCCAAAAAATGCAACATCTGGAATTTTAGCCAGTTTTTCCACAGACTCTTGGGGTACTATTGCTTTTTTTATCACACCTTGGTTTGCCAAGGAGAGTATGAGCGGGTAGAGTTGAATATTCTCTTTGACATCACCGGAGAGGCCTAGCTCGCCAAAAACAAACCATTCATCAAACTCATCTGCACTCTCATTTAGTAAAATAAGCAAAGCGATACTCAGATCAAAATGTGAACCAGATTTTTGCAGTTCACTAGGCGAGAGATTGAGCGTAATGCGTTTAGGAGGAAAAGAGAATTCATTGCTCAGCAGAGCTGACTTTACACGCTCTTTTGCCTCAGAAATTGCCGTTGAGACCATACCTACTATGGAAAATGACGGCAGCCCTTTAGTGAGGGTGGCTTCCACCTCTACAACTCTTGCATCTATGCCTTCATTTGTAGCACATTTTATCTTTTTCATACAGCAGCCTTCAGTTGATTGCTGTTATCATACCCGGTATTGAATTTTTCGTGAAAAGATATGGCAGATTGCCATATTATTTGGAGATTTTTCGCTCTTTTTGCATTTTTTTGTACTCTTTTTCAAACTTTTTACGACGAGAGTAAGAGAGATGGTCAATAAATAAAATACCCTCGAGATGGTCCATCTCATGCTGAATGGCAATGGCTAAAAGTCCATCTGCTTCTAGTGTCTGCGTATTACCATCTCTGTCTTGATAATTGATAGTTGCATATTCATGTCGTTTTACATCTTCATAAAACTGTGGAACAGATAAACATCCCTCTTGATAAGTTGTCTCCCCATCTTTTTGAATAATCACAGGGTTTATAATCTCAAGCAAGTTCTCGGGATGCTGCTCGCCCTCTTCGTCTGGAAGATTAATGATGAGTGCACGGATAGGATGTGCCACTTGAATCGCTGCCAATCCAATACCATTAGTTTCAATCATAAAAGGGTGCATAGCATCTAAAAGCTTATGAAGATTCTCATCAAAAGTAATTACTTCCTTAGATTTTTGGCGCAGTCTTTTATCTGGGTACTCAACTATATTCAACTTCATTTTTCTCTTATATTCCTATTTTCTCAGTGAAACAGCATAATCTGAATTTTTCAACTCATACGCTTTTTCAATCCCGTCAAGCGCACTCACTACTATCTCTTCTACAGAAAAGTCTGGATCGATGTCTGTCACACCGATAGAGATTTTGAGCTGTATCTCACGATCTGCTAAAAAGAAGTTCGAGTTCGATACAAGTTCACAGAGACGCTCACTCGCTTTTTTCGCACTCTCTATGTCTGTATGTTTTAAAAGCATAGCAAAAACACCGTTACCGTAATGCGCGACAATGTCACTTCTGCGTGAGGTCTTGAGCAGTAGTCTGGCAATCGTGCGCACCATTAAAAGTACCGCTTTTTCATTTTTAACACTCTTTTTAAGTTCACGAGAAAGCTCTATCATTATAAGGGAGCTTTTGTGATGAAACTCTTTTATAAGCCCCATCTCCTGCTCAATCTTTGTTAAAAGATAGCGTTTATTGTAAACTCCGAATTGGTTGTCAAAAATTGTCTCATTCTCTACATTTTTTACTATCTTGGCTGTGTCATCATAGATAGTGCGCATTTGTGTACTTTGTGTTTTTAAAATTGAGTTGAGTTTTGTTACATCATTCTCTAAAGTCGAAATGATGGCCATAGCCTCTTTTGCCTCAGGTTTATCAGCAAGTTCTTCTTTTCTTTTTTCTAAAATCTTTGTCATCAGCGACATGTTTTTATAGAGACTTGCTGTTACACCCAAAATGCCTTTAATCGAGCTAAAGCCCTGTTTTAAACTCTGCTCAAGCGCAATGGTGTTTTCATCATCATTATTCTCTTCAAGCTCCAAGATAGCATGAATCTGCTTACGAAGATTTTCACTTTTTTCTTCAAGAAGTCTGTCAAAGTAGAGGGAAAAGTTATTAGGGGTTGGTGGTAAATTGTCAGCGACGAGTGTATTTAAAACCTCTTTAGCGTAAATCTCAATGTCACTTGAAGGGCTGTCCATATCAAGCGCACTGATGACAGGCATATCTACATTAGAACTCGTTTCATCAATATTTCTACGACTTTTCTTTCTTAGTGTACCTGCCATCTGTAGCCCCTTTACTCTTTATCGCTCTTTATAAGAACTTCATCAATCATACCGTACTCTTTTGCTTCTTGTGAGCTCATAAAGTTGTCACGGTCCGTATCTTTTTCAATAGTTTTCACATCTTGCCCTGTGTTTTTTGCCAGGATGCCATTGAGCTCTTTTTTCATACGAAGAATCTCTTCTGCCTGAATCGCAATGTCTGTTGCCTGACCCTGTGCACCACCAAGAGGCTGGTGTATCATAATTCTGGCATGTGGAAGTGCATAACGCTTCCCTTTTTCACCACTTGAGAGTAAAAATGCTCCCATAGATGCCGCTTGACCGATACAAATCGTTGCCACATGCGGACGGATGTAATTCATCGTGTCAAAAATTGCCATTCCTGCAGTTACTACACCACCCGGAGAGTTGATGTAGAAGTAGATATCTTTTTCAGGATCTTCTGCTTCGAGAAATAAAAACTGCGCAACAATAGTAGATGCGACAGCGTCATTCACTTCACCGCTGAGCATCACAATTCTATCTTTTAAAAGACGTGAATAGATATCATAAGAACGTTCACCACGTCCTGTTTTTTCAACTACATAAGGAATATAACTCATATTACTCTTCTATCTTCTTGTTTAAAAGTGTAGTAAGCACTCTGTCTTCTACCATAGACATCTGAATTGCCGGAAGGTATCCTGCATCTTTGTAGTTCTCATATGCTTTTTTAGGATCTTGACCCATCTGCATAGCTTCAAAGTAGATAGTCTGCATAACTTCCTGCTCTTCAACTTTCACACCCATGTTTTGCGCAAGTGCATCGATGATAAATGTTGCTTTTACACTTTGTGCCGCATCATCTCTAAAAGTCTCACGCAGCTCCTCTAATTTTTTCGGATCTTCACGAAGCTCTTTGATCTCATCTTCGCTCATCTCAGAAGCTTTTTTATTTACTGCCATATCAATCTCTTGCTCCACAACAAACTCTGGAAGATCAAAATCAAGCTCTGCAACTAAAGCTTCTAAAAGTTTAGGTTTTAACTCGTCATTATAAAGTTTCGCAAGACTCTCCTGCTCAATAGCTTTTTTCACTTCTTCTTTAAGTGCATCTAATGTAGCATCTTCTTTTTGTAAAAGTTTCTGTGCAAGTTCATCATTCACTTCTACTTCATCTTTTACTTTTACCTGATTTACTTTTACTTTAAATGTAGCTTCTTTTCCGGCAAGATCTTTACTTCCATAATTTTCAGGGAAAGTTACAGTAAGCTCAACTTCTTCATCACGTTTTACGCCTATAAGCTGATCTTCAAAGCCAGGAATGAACTGACCTGAACCTAAAAGAAGTTCGAAATCTTCGCCTTTTCCACCTTCAAATGCTTTTCCGTCAATGAAACCTTCAAAGTCGATTACAGCAGTATCACCCTCTTTCATTTTACGGTTACGTTTGATATTTACCAAAGGTGCTTGCCCTTCAGCTACCTCTTTGATTCTTGCATCAACATCTTCGTCGCTTACTGCAGGCTTTTTAAAGTCAGGTACTAAACTCTCAGCACTGTCAAGCTTTATCTCAGGACGCATTGCAACTTTTACAGCTACATCAATTTTATCATCACTTTTATCAAATTTTGAAATTGTAGGCTCGCCAATTAAAGAGTCATTTGCTATGTTTAACTCATCAAGACCTTTTGAAAGAACCTCACGCAATGCTTCTGCTTCTGCATCTTCAACTAGTTTCTGTCCATACTGTTTTTTAATGATTGCAACAGGAACTTTTCCTTTTCTGAATCCTTGAACATTAGCAGTTTTAGAGAGTTGTTTTGCAATCTTCTCTACGTTAGCATTTACCTCATCCATAGAGATTGTTGCTTCTATTTCAGCATTTGCGCCATTAATTTTGTTTGATTTGATTTCCATCAATTTCCTTCGCACTATATTATTTTGGGCAATTATACCAAAAATGTACTAACTTTTACATAACTGTGGTTTAAAGTTTAAAACAAGCAACCAGACAACAGCAAAATCTATCATCACATCTGCAAAATTAAAGACGGCAAAATTAAATCCGCAGTGCCAGTAGACCATATCTACAACACCCTCATGCACAAATCTGTCATAGATGTTTGAAAAAGCACCGCCAAGTAAAATTCCGACCGGCAGAGCATAACAGGTTTTATGCAGCCTAATGACATAAATCAGCACACCAAAGACCAAAACAAGCTGAATATATTTCAAGTACTCTGTCAAAAAGGCAAACATCGAAAATGCCACCCCTTTATTGTAAACAAGTATCAAATCAATGCAATCCGTGTAGTAGCGAAAGCCGTCCACAAAAAGAGATTTTATATTTTGATCAATGATGAATATACCGGCAAGTGCAAAAAGCAGTGTTGCCAAAAGTCGCAGCGTATGATTAGTCATTGAGCACTTTTTTAAAAAACTCTACCAACTCATCCATCTTTTTTTCCATCAACTTGCTATCTTTTGCTTCCAGTAATACTCTGAGTTTATTCTCTGTACCTGAGTAACGAATGAGCTGACGCACACCCTCTTTCTCTAAGGCAGCAAGCTTCTCACGCAAGCCGTCAATTTTCTCAAGTGCTTTTTTCTCTTTGACATTAAGATTGACCAATTTTTGTGGGTAAAGCGTAAAAGGACGCAAAAGCTCTGAAGCCTTTTTCTTTTTGTCTATGAGTAAGGCAAGAACAGCAAGTGCAGAGACAAGCCCGTCACCTGTTTTTGCAAAATCATGCATGATGACATGCCCGCTCTGCTCACCACCAAAGTTAATACCCTCTTTTTTCATAATCTCCAAAACATTTTTATCACCAACATCTGAGCGGTGTAAAACAAGTCCAAAACTTTGCAGATAATCATCAAGCCCTTTGTTACTCATCACCGTAGCCACAATGCCATCCCCTTTGAGCAGGCCTCTCTCATGCATATAAATACCAAGCGCACCCAAAAGCTGATCGCCGTCAAGAACTTCTCCCTGCTCATCGACAATAACAACACGATCCGCATCGCCGTCAAGGGCTATTCCCAAATCAGCTCTGTACTTCACAACAGCATTTTGCAAATCTTTTGCATAGAGTGCACCACAATCTTCATTGATGTTAAAACCATCCGGTTTGTCATGCAGCACAATCACTTCAGCACCCAACTCTTCTAAAACAGTAGGCCCTACTTTATACGCTGCTCCGTTTGCAGTGTCTAAAACAATGCGCATACCCTGCAGTGTCATCTCCACAGGAAAAGAGTTCTTTAGCTGCACGATGTAGCGTCCTATGACATCATCAATCCGCTTCGCTTTTCCTATCTGTTTCCCCGTCACCTGTGCCTCACGCAGCTTTGCTTCATCAAAAAAGATACTCTCAATCTTCTCCTCGACCTCTTTGGAGAACTTATCCCCGTGCCCGTCAAAAAATTTGATTCCATTGTCTTCAAAGGAGTTGTGCGAAGCCGATATCATAATCCCCGCATCACAACGCATATTTTCAGTAATGAAAGCAATGGCAGGTGTCGGCATCGGCCCAACCTCAACCACATCAAAACCAACAGCAGTAAGCCCGCTTACAAGAGCATTTTCTATCATATACCCACTACGACGCGTATCTTTTCCAACCAAAATTTTATTTGTAACAGCAGACTCTTTGAGATAAATCCCAGCAGCCATAGCCAACTTCATAGCAACCTCAGCCCGTAAAAAAGAACCAGCCTCACCTCTCACACCATCAGTACCAAATAGTTTCATGCCCACTCCAAATAAAATATATAGTTGCCCGTTCGCTTTCAAGGTTTAAAAAAAGAGACTCAGACCAAAGGGAGGATTTGCTCTCTTTTTTTGAAGCTTGGAAGTGAACTTTGTGGACAATTTTGAGTATTTTACCACCCTTTAACTTAATTTTAATTATCTTTAAGCTATTATTGCGCACTTAAATTCCCAAGAAGGACTAAATAAATGGCAAATCACAAGTCATCAATTAAGAGAATTCGCCAAACTATCGTTCGTACAGAGCGTAATCGTTTCTATAGAACTCGTCTTAAAAACATTGTAAAAGCAGTACGTTCAGCTATCGAAGCTGGTAACAAAGAAGAAGCACAAGCAGCATTCCAAACAGCTAATAAACAAATTCATACATTTGTTAGCAAAGGTATTCTCAAAAAAGAGACTGCAGCTAGAAAAGTAAGCCGTCTTCACAGAGCTGTAAACGCTATATAAGGCTAACAGCATATGTTAGCAGATAAACTCAATCCGTTTATCAACCGCTATAACGAACTTAGCGAAATGCTAAGTTCCCCTGATATCACCTCTGACATCAAAAGAATGACAGAACTTTCCAAAGAACAATCTTCCCTTTTACCAATTGTTGAAAAAGCAAAAGAGTATCAAGCACTCCTAGAAGAGATCAATGAATCAAAAGAGATGCTCAGTGATTCTGAAATGGGCGAGATGGCAAAAGAGGAGCTGCGTGAGCTTGAACCGCAAATACCTCTTTTGGAAGAAGATATAAAAATGCTCCTCCTGCCAAAAGACCCCAACGATGACAGAAATATCATCGTGGAACTGCGCGCAGGTGCAGGTGGTGATGAAGCAGCAATCTTTGTAGGTGATCTTTTCGATGCCTACACACGTTATGCAGATCTCAGAGGATGGAAGATAGAACTCATATCTACAAGTCCCTCTGATGCAGGCGGGTACAAAGAGGTAATCGCCCTCATTAAAGGGGAACAGGTATACAGCAGGTTGAAATACGAAGGCGGAACACACCGTGTTCAGCGTGTTCCACAAACTGAAAGTCAAGGACGTGTTCACACATCAGCAATTACAGTCGCTGTAATGGCAGAAGTAGATGATGTCGAGATTGAGATCAATGATAATGATCTAAAAATTGATGTTATGCGTTCAAGTGGTTGTGGCGGTCAGTCGGTAAATACAACCGATTCAGCCGTTCGCATCACGCACTTACCAACTGGTCTTGTCGTTACCAACCAAGATCAAAAATCACAGCATAAAAACCGTGAAAAAGCGATGAAAGTGCTTAAAGCAAGACTCTATGATCTTGAGATGCAGGAAAAACAGTCTGAAGATGCAGCACAGCGTGCAGCACAAGTAGGAACAGGGGACCGATCTGGTCGTATTCGAACATACAACTATCCGCAAAACCGCATTAGTGACCACAGAATCAACTTAACACTCTACCGTTTAGGTGAAATTATGGGTGGCGGTCTGCTCGATGAGATTATAGAACCACTCATCGCAGACCATCAAGCAAAAATAGTAGAAGCAGCAGGGCTCTAAGCCTTCGCTTCTAAACTTCCCACTCCGTTTCAAAAGTTTTTTTCACTCTTCCCTTAAAGGTAATCGTTCTCTCATTGGCACCAATATAGAGCGTATCACCGCTTATCGGATAGACTTCGATATTGTTTTGTACTTTGCCCTCTTTATAAGCTCTGTAAAAGCAGGCTGCCATTCCCGTTCCACATGCCAAAGTCTCATCTTCGACACCACGCTCATACGTTCTCACGCGAAGATTACCATTTTCAACATGCATAATATTGACATTTGCATTATAAACATAACGAAGTTCACGCGCCTCTTCTTTGTCAAACTCTTCAATGTTCTCTGTAAAGCGAACAAGATGGGGCACTCCGGTATTGATAAGCCACCAGCTGTGCCCGTCAAACTCAATCGTATCATCGAGTATTTCAGGAGGCGTGAGTTCTGAAAGTATCATGCCGCTCTTTGGCGTGTTCTCAGTCACTTCCGCACTAATCACACCCGCGCCTGTCAAAAAACGCATATTTGCGGGAGCAAGGTCGTTATTGTAGGCATAATGCGCACAGGCACGACTGCCGTTACCGCACATATCTGCGTGAGAGCCGTCAGAGTTGTAAAACTCCCACTCGAAATCATACTCTGCGTGAGGAACAACGACAATAAGCCCGTCAGCCCCTATGCCCTCTTGCCGATGACAAAGCTCTTTTGCCAGATCATAACGCTCCTCTTTTTTATCTGCGTGAAATATTACAAAATCATTTCCGTTTGCGCTGTATTTTGCTACTTGCATATTTGTCTCCTTTTTCCAGAAGTAAATTCTGTAAAAATTCCTCTCACTAAAGCTACGCCTAGCGGCGAGAATCATACATCAATTTACTTATTATATATCTCTTTAATTTTGCTGACAAAATTCTCTACCTCATTTTGCAAATGCTTCAGATTTTGTGAATTATCTATAACCCATGTCGCTTTTTCTTTTTTCTCATCTATGGGCAACTGTGAGGCAATCCGCTTGAGTGACTCCTCTTTGGAGTAGCCGTTACGCTTTATAAAACGCTCAAGTTGAATCTCTGCAGGCGTATAAACCACTACACTCTCTTCTATCGGATAGTTTGCATTTTCAAAAAAGAGGGGGATGTCTATGAGGTAGGGGAACTTGAACTTGTCTTGCTGCTCGCTGCGTTTTTCAATCTCCGCTTTTATCTTGGGATGCAAAAAATCTTCAAGTGTTTTCTTCGCTTCGGGATGGGAAAAAATGTACGCTCCAAGCTTCGCTCTGTCAACTTTTCCTAAGCTGATGTACGCATCGCCAAAGCTCTCACGCACCCACTCTTTGGAGTTTTCTAATATCTCGTGAGATATACTGTCTGCATCAATGACCCGCATGCCGTTGAGGGCAAGCAAAGAGGCAACGGTACTTTTACCTGTTGCGATGGAACCGGTCAGCGCGATAGCATACTCATAAGCCATTAATTTTTGATAATGCCCTTGTAATTCTTACGCACATCATTCCCCATAGCAAAAGAAGCCGGGTGAATATCAGAGTTATAATACTCCAAACCATCAAGCAGGTCTGCACGATTTAAGATGATGTCCGCAGTCGGATGGTACTCTTTTGAGGCAAGAACTGCTGTTGTGCATCCACCTGAGCGAAACGGCATAACGATTTTCGCATACTTCCCTAAAATACTGAAAGTTGCTGCATTATCATCTACATTTTTTAAAGGAGAAACAGGAAGCACAACTAAACCTTCCTCACTCAACACACGATTAATGTGTGCAAGCACCACTGCATCGGTTTCAAGTTCAGCAATCACTACATCGTATTTATTGTCATCAAGCTCACGCAAGGCATTTATATCTGCCGAGATTACATCACAACTGATGTCGTCAATATGCTTTTGCACCTCTGCAACAAGCGGTGCAGCCTCAGAGCTGATAATGAGCACACTGTTTGGCTCTTTATGTGTACAGAGTGGTACATGTACCATCATTTCGTTATATCTAAAATCTTTCATTATTTTACCTTTTCCTTTTGCTTTGTGTAACTTATTAACTGGCTCTAATAAGAGGCTCAGACCGCAGGGAGGATTTGTCCTCGTTTAGAGTCAGTTAATAAGTTGCTTAAGTTAGATGCGATTTTAACCACTTTTGGATTAATTTTACTTAATTATAGATATAATTACAACAAATTAATATAAATCTAAAGGTATAAAAATGAATTTCAATAAAATCAGATCATTTTGTAGAGTATTTCGTATCATTTTGGGTATTGCACTTATTGCTGCGGGGATTGTAACAGGCATCTACTGGTTCTATTTGGGAGTTATCCCGCTTATCGCAGGGATTGCAAACTTCTGTCCCTTATGCATTATTTCAAAAAAATGTGATTTACCACAAAATTCGGAGCAAAAATAATGGGCCAAATTTCTTATAAAGATGCCGGTGTCGATATCGATGCAGGAAACAGTTTTGTTGAAAATATCAAACCTTTAGTTAAAAGCACAAAAGTACCGGGTGTTCTCGGCGGTATCGGCTCTTTTGCCGGTGCATTTGAACTGCCAAAAGGTTTTAAAGAGCCTGTAATGCTCGCCGCGACTGATGGCGTAGGAACGAAGCTCAAACTTGCCATTGACAGCGGTATTCACAATACTGTAGGCATCGACCTCGTTGCAATGTGCGTTAATGACCTTATCTGTAACTTTGGAACGCCGAGCTTTTTCCTTGACTACTACGCAACAGGTAAACTCGATGTCAATGTCGCTACAAATGTAGTTGCAGGTATCGCTGAGGGCTGCGTGAGAAGCGAATGTGCCCTTATCGGTGGAGAAACTGCAGAGATGCCGGGAATGTACTCTGAAGATGATTACGACCTCGCAGGTTTTGCAGTTGGTGTTGCAGAGAAATCTGAAATGGACAGAGTTAGTCTTGTGCGTGCTGGACATAAACTCATAGCATTACCATCTTCAGGACTTCACTCAAACGGTTTTTCATTGGCTAGAAAAGTGCTCTTTGAAAAAATGGGTATGCAGTTCGATGATGAGTTCAATGGGAAGCCATTAATTGAGACACTCTTAGAGCCGACAAATATCTATGTAAAGACATTTAAAGCATTGAAAAACGAGATAGTCGCGATGGCACACATCACAGGCGGCGGAATCATTGAAAACCTTCCTCGTGTACTACCAGAAAACTTAATGGCAGAAGTAAAAAAGGATGCTATTAAAGTTCTTCCTATCTTTGAATTGATGAGCGAACATATAGCACGTGATGAGATGTTTAGAGCATTTAACATGGGTGTCGGTATGATACTCGTTGTAGAAGATATAAATGTAGAAAAAGTCTTAGCGACTGCAGAAGATTCTTATCTTATCGGTGAGATTAAAGAAGGTGCACGCGAAGCTAAAATGGTTTAAAACCAAGTACAAAAGCAGAGAATCTTTTCTCTGTTTCTCTCAAAACAACTCCATTCTATTCTATTAACAAATTATTTTTTTGTGAAACACTATTGCTATAGATAAAAATTCAAACAAAGTATTGGATTTGGATAATAGAAGTATATTGGGAAGAGCATACCGCCAAGAGGCAGTATGCAAAGAAAGGAGAATTTCTTTATAACTTTTTAGAATAAGAAGTTTAATTGAGCACTAACACCTGTTTGAGAGTGTGTAGTAGTAATATCATACTCAACATTATTAATTCTATCAAATGCTTTATATGTCTCAGTTTTTTCTGGAGCATAAGTAAATGCTAAATCAACAGATGTCTGTTCATTAAGACTATATGTTCCACCAACTGCATAATGAGATTCAACAATAGCAGGAAAACCTAAAAGATTAAACATATTAATTGTATCACCATTTAGTCCAACAGAATTGTTATATGTTAAAGATTGCTGAGAGATAGGACTTGATGCATAGTTATAACCAATACGTGCAGCCCAGCCTTTAGTTTTATACTCATAACCTAAAGAGATTACATTTTGATCATCCCACTCAAAATCTTCATACCCTTTTGCACTAGACCATTGAATTTGCTTATAATCAAGTGCTACTGTATGTTCACCCATTACATATGAAGCACCAATGCCAATTTCAGCAGGAGTAGAAAGCTTATCATTTGTATAAGCAGGTGATCCTGGATTAATAAATGGTTGAATCAAATCAGAAAAACCTTTATACTCCATATCTATTTTTGATTTATAGATAGCACCAACTGTTAGACCATTCATTTCATACGCTAAACCTATGTTGTAACCAAATTCTAAATCTTGAGCTACACCCATACCCATAACACCATTTGATGGATTCCCATCCATATCATAATTTATATCAAGTGAGCCATATTGTAAAATTGGTGTAATTGCTACACTAAAACCATTAGTTTTATATGCTAAAGGTACGCCAAATTGCATTAATTGAAGATTTGTAACCATATTCATAGTTCCAGCAGTTGCAGCAGCATCACGGTAATCAACACCCATACCACCTGTTCCCCACATACCAATACCAACATAAAAATTATCATTAATTTTAGTTGCTAAAGAAACTTCTGGAATAACATTCATATTAGCATCGCTATCCGCAGTTGTTCCGCCTTGTGAACCATAACTAACATCTGGCATAAAAATTGTACCACCAAAAGAAATCTCAGTAGATTCAACTGAAGTGATTAAAGCAGGATTCACTAATGCTGATTCAGCACCATGACTCATACCGATTCCTGTTCCGGCCATACCACGAGCTTCAGCACCCATCCCGATTAAAGTTGCACCATTTGTTGCGAACGCAGAAGTTGTACCTAGAGCTAAAGCAGCTACTACTGCTAATTTAATTGTTCTTTTCATTTTCTCTCCTCAGAGTTATCAAAATATTGAGATAGCAAAAGCTATTTCGATTACAAGCATTATAGGCGATTAAAATTGAAGTGAATCTTAAACAGAAGGTAAATAATATAAAAAAATATTATAATTGGAATTAAAAAGAGCAGTTTTATAGGCTGACTTGTTCTTGTGTATAAATATTGTTTATAATAGTAGGCATATAGGGTAGAAATATCAAATATTATGATAAAAAACATCATATTGAGTGTAAATATAAAGAAAAGGAGATTTGTGATAAAAAAATAATAATGTAGCGTTTTGTAACATAGTTGTCACATTCTCATCACAGAAATGTATACTGGAAGTATAGTGTAAAAGTATAAAAATAAAGTAAATGAATGATAGTTGTAAAAATTATAAAGAAAAATTGATCAACTAGGCAGCGACCTACATTCCCACACCTGAAAGATGCAGTATTATCAGCGATGAGAGGCTTAGCTTCTGGGTTCGGAATGGGACCAGGCGTTTCCCTCTCTCT
>JALVXQ010000058.1 GCA_027038255.1 Sulfurimonas sp.
AAACATAATAGAGCCGAGACGCACCATATTTGACCCACACTCAATGGCAAGTTCAAAATCTCCGCTCATACCCATAGAACAGATAGTAGCACCCTCTAACTGTTCATAAATTTTATGTGTTGTTTCAAAACTTTTTCTTACTACATCTTTATTATCTGTATGTGCGCCGATGCTCATTACACCTTTGAGTTGAATATTTGGACACTCTTGTTGTATCTGTTTATAAGTTTCTATTGCAACTTCTGGCATTACACCGTGTTTTGATTCCTCTTTTGCGGAGTTTATCTGCAAGAGAGCGTCAAGTGTCATATCTTTAGCAAGCAGTTTCTTTTGGAGCTCTTGTGCCAGTTCTAGAGAGTCAAGTGCTTGAAAAAGTGAAGGATTGAGAGTTAAAAGATTGTTGATTTTGTTTTTTTGAAGATTGCCTATAAAGTGCCATTCAATTGGAAGGTCTTCGAGTGTTTTTGCTTTCTCACGCAGGTCTTGAACTTTGTTCTCTCCAAAAGCACGCTGCCCAATACGATAGAGCTGCTCAATATCTTCTACTTGAGAATATTTGCTTACTGCAATAATTTTTACAATATGGTGTTCGCTTACTTTTAATCGTGCCTCTTCAACACGTCTAATTACGTCATCTATATATAATTTATATTCGCTGTCTGTCATTGTTTATCCTTGTCCCATAAGTCTGTTGATGTCATTAAAAATTCCGAGTCCCATCAGGCCAAATAAAAGAGCCCAACCGGCGATAGTAAGCTTGATAAGTACCTTTTCGCTTGGTTCACGGCGAAACAGTAATTCATAGAGATTAAACATAATATGGCCGCCGTCAAGTGCCGGAATAGGCAGGAGATTTAAAACCCCCAGATTGACACTGATGAGCGCTGCAAAAAACAGAACACTCATCCAACCTGCATCTGTTGCATCTGAAGTGAGTTTTACTATGCTGATAACTCCACCCATTTCACTAGCAGGAACTTCACCAAATATGAGCTTTTTCACACCTGTAAAGATGAGTGTCGAAGCAAAGACAGTTTGGTCTGTCGCATACTCAAGCTTCTCGACTATGTCCATATTACGCTCTTTCATCACACCTGCTGCAGAAATCCCTATCATCTTGCGTTTGACATCTTCTCCATACATATTTTTGGCATCTTTGAGTTTTGGAGTAAGGCTGATGAACTTTAGGTAGCCTTTTCTGTCTACTTCAAGAGCAATGGCACCTTCAGACGCTTTGATGCGTTCTGCCATCTCTTTCCAGCTTGCAATTTTTTTGCCGTTTATAGAGAGAATAGTGTCATTGGATTCCAATCCTGCTATAAATGCCGGAGAGTCCTTAGTGACTTGACCGACAACAGGTGCCAGTACAGAAGGGTTGCCCATGGCAATGGCAAAGTAGAGAATAAATGCCAGAACAAAGTTTGCAAGCGGTCCTGCTAAAAGAATAAAAATGCGTTGCAGGGGTGTTTTAGAGTTGTAGCTGTCCGGTGCATAGATCTTTTTGCTCGGATCTGTGTCATCCTGCCCTTTCATACGGACATAACCGCCTAAAGGGATGGCAGAGATGCTCCACTCGGTACTAAAAGCCCGAAATGTAAAGAGACGTTTTCCAAAGCCGATACTGAAAACTTCTACATAGACACCCATCAGGCGTGCTGCTGTAAAGTGGCCAAGTTCGTGAAAAAATATAAGTCCGGAGAGGACTAGAAGTGAAACCAAGTAACCCATTAAATTTCATCCTTTAAAAGTGCTTTTCTAAAGCCCCAAAGATACTCAAGTCCGGAGTAAACTGTTAAAAATACCGCAAACCAGAGCAGGGCATCACCATATGGCCAGCGCATAAGTAAGAAACCTATGGCTATCATCTGAGCAACTGTTTTTACCTTACCAGACCATGATGCTTTAACACTGACACCTTCACTAACAGCAACAGTGCGTATACCGGTAATAAAGAGCTCACGCACAATGATGATGTAAATTGCCCACGCAGAAGCTTCTCCCATAACCATCAAACCTAAAAAAGCTGCAAGCGTAAGCATCTTGTCTGCCAGTGGGTCTATAATGGCACCAAGCAGTGTCATTTGATTCCACTGACGTGCAATATAGCCGTCAAAAAAGTCAGTTGCAGAGGCTAATACAAACAGTAGTGAGGCAAAGTAGTAGTTCCATGTAATGTCAAAGCCGTTGTCTGTAAAAACCTGCGGATTTAAAATGACCCAAAACATCAGTGGTGCGAGGAGTATACGAAGCGATGCCAAAAAATTTGGTAAATTTAACAAATAGTGCGTCCTTAGTGTGTTGTTGTAACTGTAAACTTCTTTGAGAGCTTTTTGGAGAGGCTCAGACCAACGGGAGGATTTGTCCTCGGAGAAAAGTTCTCAGAGAAGTTTGCTAAAGAGATTTTACCTTTTTATTGCTTATCAATGGTTGATACGCTAAGATTACTCTATGAATCAAGTTTGCCTATTATGTGAAAATAAATCAGAAAAATTTTATGAAGATACTCAGAGATATTACAAATGCAGCCGTTGTGGCGGGATTTTTGTCCACAGCGACGATCTGCCAAAAGAGGATGCTGAAAAAGAGCGCTATGAGTTGCATGATGACGATACCCAAGATGCAGGATATAGAAAATTTGTCTCTCCAATCACCTCCAACATTTTAAAAGATTTTTCAAAAAAGAACAAAGGGCTGGATTTTGGAGCAGGGACTTCCGCTATTATCTCCGTAGTGCTGCGTGAGCATGATTATGACATCAAAAATTATGACCCGTACTTTCATAATGAGCCAAAACTGCTCACGCAGAAGTATGACTACATCTCCTCTTGTGAAGTCATAGAACACTTTTACCATCCCAAAAAAGAGTTTGCTCTCCTGCATGAGATGCTGCGTGAGGGAGGGAAACTCTACCTTATGACAGATGTCTATGATGAGAGTATTGACTTTGCATCATGGTACTATAAAAATGACCCTACGCATGTCTTTATCTATACACCGCAAACTTTTGAATATATAAAAAAGGCATACGATTTTAAAGAGTTAACTATTGAAAAAAGATTGATAATTATTACCAAATAGTGTATAATTAGATATGATAAAAACATGGGTGAGAAAATATTTTAGCATTCTCTTTGTTCTTGCAACACTGCTTGGCGGGATGCACCATCACAATGACCTAAAACAGCATAATGACTGTCAAATATGTACACTGCAATCAAGCCTTTCTCACGCAGATACTCCTGTCGACAGACTCTACGTTCAAGAAATCAGACTTCAAGCACAAACTCCTGTTGCTACTTTGTCAAATTTGGTGGCAAGTGCTGCACAAATCGCTTTAACAGCTAGAGCACCTCCTCCAATCTCTTAATAAATTTATAAATCTAACAAAAAAATTATTACTATTAAGAGGATACCTATGATTAAAAAAATAACATTTTTATCGCTGTTTGCTACAGTTTCTTTGATGGCTGATAGTGAATTGGATGCTTTAAAAGCACAGCTTCAAGAACAGCAAAAAACAACACAGCAATTACTAAATAAAGTAACAAAACTTGAAAAAAAACAGCAACAAGCTGAAGCACTACAGGCAAAAAAAGCCAAAGAACAAGAGGACGCATCCTTAGATGCAGCATTTGCAAAAGATACCTCGTCAAGTTTTTCACAAATGTCATATCTGCCAGATATTGCCCTGATTTTAAACATGTCGGCAGTTGGGCGTAATGTCAAAAACAGTGACTATGAAAACTTTGCTATTCCTGGTTTCATCAATGATGATCAAACTTTAGATGGCAATAACGATCCGGAACTGCCATTTAATAAAGATCGTGGATTTAACTTAAACTATGCAGAAGTAGCAATGCACTCTATGGTTGATCCCTATTTTGAAGCCTTTGCCATTTTTCATCTCCGCCCTGATACTTTTGAGATAGGAGAGGCATATGTTGTAACGACAAGTCTACCGACAGGTTTACGTATAAAAGCAGGAAAGTTTAAAAGTGCTTTTGGACGCATCAATGAAAAACATCAACACTCCTGGAATTTTGATGAACAGCCTATTATCTACAAGGCACTTTTTGGACCTGATAGCATTAGTGATCCGGGTATTCAACTGCAGTGGGTAGCACCAACAGACACTTACATTATGGCAGGTATTGAAGGAATGCAAGGAAGCAATACAAGAAGTTTCGGTGATATAGAGGAGAATAACCTTTATATAAGTTATCTTAAATCAAGTCTTGATTTGACAGACAACCTTTCTGTTTTAGGCGGTGTGAGTTGGGCTCATGGAAAAACTACAGAGAAGAAAAGTAGTGATGTTTATGGCGTTGATTTGACTTTTAGAAATCAACTTGGCAGTTACAGCGCGCTTACTTGGCAGAGTGAGTATCTGCAGCGTAATAAAGATACAAATGACACAATTGTAAAAACACAAAAACAGGGCGGTTTGTATAGTGAACTTGTTTATCAATATAATAATAACTATAGTGCCGGCGTGCGATATGAAAAAATTACGAAAAACGATACTGATCTGAGTGCTTACAGTGGTATTGATACTTCAAATCTTGATAAATATACGGCGATGGTGCAGTACAAGCCATTTCCATTTTCAAGACTGAGACTCGAATACTCTCACGACAGAACAAAAGTGATAGCAGGACAAAGAAAAGATGTTGATACAGCGATGCTGACACTCAATATTGCAGCAGGTGCGCATGGCGCTCATGCATATTAAGGAGAAGAAGATGAAAAAAATATTTTTAACAGTTCTATTTATAACGAGTTCACTTTTTGCCTCACTTAATGTCGATACAACATACTCGACACTCGGTGCTGTGGCAAAAAAGATTGGTGGAGACAATGTTCATGTGGTAGTACTTGGAAGCTCTAAGTACGATCCTCATTTTATTGTTCCAAAGCCTTCATTGCTTTCAAAACTTCGCCGTGCTGATCTGCTCATCATTAATGGTGGGGGATTAGAACTTGGCTGGCTGCCACCGCTTATAAAAAGTGCCAACAATGGTAAAATTCGAGCAGGTGCACCCGGATTTTTAGATATGAGTCATTTTATTAAGATGATAGACAAACCGGCTTCTGTTTCACGCGCATTTGGAGATATTCACGCACAGGGAAATCCTCACTACTCGACAGATCCACATCAAGTGTTGATTATGGCAAAAGTGATAGAAAGAAAACTTGAACAGCTTGACCCTGCTCACGCAACAGAGTACAAAAACAACTTAAAGAAATTCTTGAGTCAATGGAATAGCTATCTTAAAAATTACGATACAAAAATGGCACAGTGTAAAACGAAAAAAGTAGTGCAGTATCATGAACTCTATAACTATTTTTTAAGACGCTATGACATCACAAACATCGGAAACATTGAGCCGCTTCCAGGCATTGCTCCAAGTTCCAAACATACACTTCAACTCATCAGTGCTATGAAATCAAATGGTGTGAAAAAGATTCTTCAGGATGTTTATCATGAAAAAAGAACGGCGAAGTTCATTGCTGCAAAAACAGGTGCAACTGTAGCTGTGATTCCACATGATGTCGGTTCTGTCAAAGGGAGTGATACACTTGAGAATTTTTACAATATGATAGCACAGAGAATATGCAAATAGTAGAACTTCTGTGGCCGGCCTTTGTGCTGGCTATTTTACTGGTTTATATCCATACTTTATTTGGTGTGGAGATTATTCGTCGTGGGGTAATTTTTACCGATTTGGCAATAGGACAGGTGGCAGCCATCGGGATGGCTCTGAGCGTTGCATTTTTAGATGGTGCATATCAGACAGTACTCACGCTGCTCTTTGCTGTCACTGCCGCAATTGTCATTGCGTGGGCGACAAAAAATGTTAAAAATGTAGAAGCCTTCATCGGACTTTTGTATGCACTTGGCATCTCATCAATTATGCTGGTTTTGGCAAAGAGTGCAGAGGGAATGGAGCTTTTTTCCAAACTTAGTGCTGCGGATATTCTCTTTACTTCGAGCAGTGATGTTTATAAAGATTTTGCTATTTATATTCCAATCTCTTTGGTGATGTTCTTCATCTATCCACGTACAAAAGGTGTTACAAAAGAGCTTATATTCTTTATTATGCTCGCTTTTACTGTGACAACATCTGTGCAGTCTGCAGGTGTTTTAGTCGTTTTTGCACTTCTCATCGCTCCTGCGTATGCAGGCGTAGTGCAAAAAAGATTTTCACCACTTCTTTTTGCGTGGGTGTTTGGCTCTGTCGCTATCATGATTGCACTTTACGGCTCATATACCTTTGATATGCCGACAGGCTACACCATCATTTTCGTGACTGTTCTTGCATCACTTCTGTTTGTAGTATATAAAAATGTAAGGTCAAATCTTTCTCAAAAACTCCAGTAAACCCTGCATAATTTCGAGCGGGCTTGGTGGACAGCCTGCTATGTGGTGTGTGATGGGGAGATGATTCTCTGCCGGTGCATTGATGGCATAGGTTTTCTCAAATGGAGCTTGCATGGCAGGGCAGTCGCCCAGACTTATAACCCATTTTGGCTCAGGTATCTGTGCGTAAGCTTCTTTTGCGTGAGGTGTCATGTTAAAGGTCATGATGCCGCTGAGAAGCATTACATCTGCGTGACGAGGGCTTGCTACGAAGTAGATGCCCAATCGCTCCAAGTCATAGTAAGGATTTGCAAGGGCATTACACTCTGCTTCACAGGCGTTACAGCTTCCGCTGTCTACCATTCGGATGGCCAAAGAACCTGCAAACTTTTTCTTTATACTGCTTTTTATCTCTTTTTTTATGGCTGCCAACTCTTTGTCCAGGTCATCATTCTCGGTGAGAATGCCGTGTTTCACTCTTTTATTCCAAAATTTAATCATAAATCATTCCCTGCATAACTTAAATCACAACTTTTGTTGATGAGTGGAAAATCGGCAATGATATCGTTGCGCATCATAAGATGCAGAGCCTGCCAGTTTATAAAGCTCGGGTCTCTTACAAAAAAGCGCTCAATGAGACCATCTTTAATGTCAATCGCCATGAAAAGCTCGCCGATAGAACTCTCTGCAAAGCTTGTGTATGAACCGTCCGTAATATCTCCAATTTCAAGCGATGTATCATCTTCTTCTAAAAGGTTGTGCATCATAAAGAGCGAGTTTTTCACTTCACTCAGACGCACCTTAAAACGTGCACCGACATCACCGCTGACTTCACTCGCCATAATGAAACCGTTTTGCAGATAAAAATTGTTTATTCTTCTGTCAACTGCAAGACCTGATGCCCGGGCTACCACGCCGACAGTGTTGTATTTTACCGCTTTTTGCAGGCTGAGAATACCTGTTGTGTCAAATCTGTCCCAGAGTGAAGGTATATCCATTATCCAATCTTCAAAGAACTCTATGCTTCTCTCAAGCTCACGCAGCCACTCTGAAAAGGAGGCCGTGTCGATGAAATGGTTTGTAAATCCTATGGCTCCAAATCCAAAACGGTGTCCTGTCAGCTCTCTCATCTTGCGTCGTGCATCTTCTGCAAGTTTTGAGCCATAAGCTAAAGCTGCTCCAAATCCTGCATCATTAGGGATGAATCCCAAGTCTGTAAGATGATGAATAACACGCTCAAGCTCCAGTAAAAGTGCATGGCGTTTTTGGAGTGCCAAAGGAAGTTCCTGTTGCGTGGCTTGCAGATAAATATCTCTGTAGCAGAGCTGATACGCGATGCTCTCATTACCGCTTATGCGCTCTATTATGGGCTTAGCCTCTTCTAAGGTTTTCCCTTCAAGCATCTTCTCAATACCACGGTTTTTATAAAAATGTCGCACTTCAAGATGCAGCATCTCTTCACCGGCTTGAGAAAATTGAAAATGCCCCGGTTCGATGATACCTGCGTGAATAGGACCAACGGCCACTTGAAAAACGCCATCACCGTTGATAGCTTCATATTTATAAGGTAGGTACTCTGCCTCTTGCAGTACATTTTCTTGGAAATCTTTTCGTAAAGGATGAATCTCTTTAGGGAATCGCTCTTGATGCACCAAAGGACGTTTATCAAAAGCATCTTCGACTATTATGCCAAAGTCATCATGCATTTTACGTTCAAACCAGATAGCGGCAGGATACTTCTTTGCCAGGGTTTTGATAACAGGATGCTCTTTGGAGATAAGCTCTCTTTGTGTCTCATCTTCATAGACTGTAATGATTTCAAAGTTCTCATCCAACTCTTTTGCATAGCGTGCTATTAGTCTCATTTTACCCTCCTCACGCAATCGATTTTAGATATGCAATGGATGAGGGCAACAGGAGAGCCATCAAAGATATTGCAAATATGACAAGAGCAAAAAGCTCACTTGAATAGACAGTTTTTTCTTCCTCTTTGCCCTCATACTTCATGGACTGGTAAATCGCTACAAAGCGGTAAAAGATAATGGAGAGCAGGGCAAGTAAGAAGAGAATCGCTCCTATCATAGCGAGCATATGGTTCCCCTGTTTTGCGGTACTTATCATCGCTCCAAAACCATACAGTTCACTAAAGAACATTGGACTCGGCGGCAGTGAGATGATGGCAAGCAAAAAGAGCGATACCAAAAACCAAAAGAGTGTTCCTTTTGCTCCT
The DNA here is from genome assembly GCA_027038255.1 of Sulfurimonas sp. Classification (GTDB taxonomy): domain Bacteria; phylum Campylobacterota; class Campylobacteria; order Campylobacterales; family Sulfurimonadaceae; genus Sulfurimonas. The sequence continues at coordinate 8,592 of JALVXQ010000058.1, forward strand.
TTATAGCCTCTAAGTGCGCCTGCAATTTTGTACTTTCCATTGGACTCAAGCACACCTGTTGAGAGAAAAAGTGCCGGTTTTAAAAAGGCATGCGCTCCAAAGTGAAGCAGTGCCGCAAAAGGTGCACCACTTACCCAAAATATGACGATGAGTGCCATGTGTTCCACTCCTGAGAGTGAAAAAAGCCGCATAAAATCTTTGGAACGAAAGATTAAAAATGCAACGATGAAGATAGTGAGCAGCGTATAGACAAAAATAAAGATAAAAAGATGGTTATAATTGACCTCCATCGCAATTTTTGAAAATCTAAAAAAGCCTACGATGACAGCTGACTCTAAGATACCACTAAAAAGTGCTGCCACAGGGTAAAATGAGGCACGTTCAATATTTGCAAGCCAGAGGTTCATAGGGAAAAATCCCATCTTCACAAACATTCCTATGGTTGCAATGGCAAAACCCATCTCAAACAAGAATGGCGATGGAATCTCTTTGGCATGTTTTAAAAGCAGGTCAAACTGCATCGCATTTTCGCCTAAAATAGGCTTTGCACTTGCATACATCAAAATAATTCCAAAAAGGATGAGTGAGACGGCGATAGCACCGACTATCATATAGTTCCATGCCTCTTTATGTGCGGCAGCTGTGTAGTTTGTTTTAATCATATAGACAGTAGAAAGGGTTGCGAGTTCCAGTCCTATCCAGTAGATTCCCATGTGATTTGAGAGTATGGAGAAGATAAGTCCAATCCAAAAAATAGCAAAAAATCTGTAAAATTTTCTATAAGCTTTTGGAGAGACTTTAACATGTCTGTCGAGTGTTAAAAGTGCCAAAGTTACTCCGATACCAACAATGGAAGAGACTAAAAGAACATAGGTGTCGAGTTTGTCTGCTACAAGGTACGAGCCTAAAATATTATAGGGTTTTGGGAGTAAAAACAGCTCAATAATCGGCAGTAAAATTACAAAGGAGGTAAAAGCAAGCAGATACTTCGCTTTGTCGTTTTTGAAAAAGCTGACACCAAACATAATGATGGCAGGAAGTAGTAAAAGGGTAAGATTCATACTTTGAGCTCCTCTTTGTGAAATAGTAAATTGATAACGACAATAGCCATCAGCAGGTCAAAAAAGATACCAAGCTCAACAAGCATAGGCATACCGTTTGTAGCGGTGATGCCAAGTAAAAAGAGTGCATTTTCCATACTTAAAAAACCGACGATTTTTGGTGCAACATTTTTGTGCTCCATCATCAGCAAAAGGGAGAGAAAGAGGGAAGAAATACTGATGGCAACATAGTTGGCATTGGTGTTTATCATATGTGTAATAGGCTCTGAGAGATAAAAAGTAAAGACTAAAATAGCAGGAACAAGCATAATGGCATACTGTACTTTTATCTCCGGTGTAATTTGACGTACAAAATGAAATTTCTGGCTTAAATTTTTAAGAATATAGGGAATACCTATGGCCTTTACTATAATTGTGATGATACCGGTTATGATCATGGCATCATCATCCAGATTTCGTCCAATGATGAGTGCGAGCATACCCAGCATCAAAGAGTTAAGTGAGTACCATAAAAGCAGTCTGTAGAGCCTTGTGGTAAAGAGAGCAACTATAAGTGAAGCTAAAAAAAGTCCAATAAGAAAATCAACCATCTCTTAGGCTCCTAAAACATAAAATGTGATTAAAGATAAAAAAGCAAATACTATTGCCAGACCTAAAAGATTGGGTATTTTAAAAAGACGCAGTTTCGCTGTATTTACCTCTAACAAAGCAACCAGAGTTGCAATAAAAAAGAGTTTGGCAATAAAAATCAAAAATGCAATTGGTGCTGCAAACTCTAAACCAAAGGGCATAAAAAGAGAGGCAAAAAGAGAGGCAAAGATGATAAACTTAATAGATGCCGCTGTCTCGATAATAGCCAGATAGACACCGGTCAGATCAAGAATCATCGCTTCATGCACCATAGTGAGTTCCAAGTGCGTTTCAGGATTATCAACAGGAATACGCCCATTTTCAGCAATCAGCAGTATGAAAAAACTGATGCCGGCAAAGAGAAAACTTGCCATATGCTCTTTTGGAAAATGTTGGGCAAGATTGACACCTGCCTGACCGACACCAAGATTGCCTGCCATTAAGGAGACTGAAAAGATAGTTAAAACCATAGCGGGTTCCACCAAAGCAGAGATGAAAGCTTCACGTGAGCTTCCCATACCGCCAAATGCACTTGCGCTGTCAAGCCCTAAAAGCATGAGAAAAAAGGTAGAGAGTGAGATGAGTCCTGTAATGGTAAAAGCATCTACAAAGCTTACATAGTAGCTTCCATCCACCACAGGCGGTAGAAAGAACATAACGATAATCAGCGGAGAGAGAACCAAAAAAGGTGCATATGTCGTAATGGCACTTGTCTCTTCAGAGATAATTGTCTCTTTGTGCAGCAGTTTTGAAAAGTTTCTGTACCCTTGAAAGATAGATATCGGTCGTTTAAAAAGCAGTACCATTTTTGTCGCTTTGATGTAAGAGAGCAGAAGCGGAGCTAGAAGAACCAATAAAAGAATACTTACAATATATAGAATCATTTTTTATCTCCAATAATTAAAATTTTAACAGAAATCATCATGACGAAAAATTCCAAAACAAAGGTGGCCCATGAAAAATCATGTGCAAAGATTCTGTAACTAAAGAGCACGACAAGCATAATGTTAAATATCATAGCCGCATAGCGTGTCTGTTCGAAATGTGCCAGACGGTATACCCAGTAACTTATGTAGTTCACTGCTTTTGCAATGCTTATGTAAAAGACTTTTTCAAAAAGTGGTTTGACATGTACTTCATAATGTGAAGCATCAAATTTTGTCTCATCTCCTGCGATTGTCTGTTTTTCAAAGTGCTCATCGGGTTTATACAACCAATTGAAAAATCTTCGTATCGGTCCGGCAAATCCGGTCGCAGAGTACTGTGTTTTTTGTGATGTTTTGTAACCGCAGGCCCAAGCGTTATGGATGCGTGTTTTGACACCAAAAACTTTGTAGGCAAGAAGCATTAGAAGGGTAACACCCAGAAGTGAAAAGAGGAGGATGAGTGGCGAGACTATTCCTCCATTAATGCCTAAAGAGTGCATATTCCAGATACCATCAGGAAAGATTTTTGCATAAACAGAAGCGTGTCCCAGTCCGATGAAAACTTTGTCAAACCACTCCATATAGTAAGGTGTAAAAAGCATAAGAGAGAGGAGAACCAGAGTCATTAAAATCATACCGCTTTTCATGAGAAAGTTCACTTCATAGGCATGCTTGGCATTGGTGCTTCTGTGCAGACCTAAAAAAGTGATGCCATAGGCTTTGACAAAACAGGCAATCGCTAAACCGCCTGTCATGGCAAGGGCAAAAATGGCAAAAGGAATGGCGAGTTTTAGAGAGATGTTGTCAATATGTGATGAGCTGAGCATTGATTGAAATATCATCCATTCACTTAAAAAACCGTTACTTGGAGGCAGTGCCGAGATGGATATGGCAGCAATTAAAAAAGTAAGAGCAGTAACGGGCATAGCTTTGATGAGTCCACCGTACTTTTCCATGTTTTTTGTATGGGTTTGATGCAGCACCGCACCAGCCCCCATAAAGAGCAGAGATTTAAAACTCATGTGGTTGAAAGTGTGAAAAAGTGCTGCTATAAAAGCAAAAGTACTCAGCATACGCAGCCCCAAAGTGTCAAATATCATTCCCATTCCAAAACCGATGAGGATAATTCCGATATTTTCAATGGAGTGGTTGGCTAAAAGTGCTTTGATGTCATGTTCGCTCAAGGCATATAAAACGCCTATAAGTGAGGAGAGGGCACCTAGCGTGAGGATGACGATTCCCCACTCAAGCGGCCAGGGGTAGAGTACATCAAATAAAAAGCGAAACATCCCGTAAATAGCAACTTTGAGCATCACGCCACTCATAAGTGCTGAGACCGGGCTTGGAGCCTGTGGGTGAGCATAGGGAAGCCAGACATGCAGCGGTACAGCTCCTGCCTTACTCAAAAAGCCCAGTATTAAAAAGAAAAAGAGCAGGGTAGGATAAGCAAAATCTGAGGCGATAAGCTTCATACTAGCAAAGTCAATCTCAAGATTTCCATCAGTAACTATAAGAAAAAAGAGCAGTAAAAACAGAAAGCCGAAGTGCGTCATAATAAAGTAAAAGAGTGCTGCTTTTATGGTCGCTTTATCTTTTACTTCTGTGAGAATCAACTGCCATGAAGTCAGACTCATCAACTCCCAAAAGAAGAGAAATACCAGAGCATTTGCACTTACAACAACACCAAGCATAGAAAAAATAAAAGCAAAATAGTGCAGTTGATAGTGCGCTTTTCGCTCAATATGTGGTAAATACCCAGTTGAATAAAAAAGATTTGGAATAGCTCCAAGTAAGATGAGCGCGACAAAAACTAAAGAAAGTGTGTCAAAAAGAAACATGTTTGTAACAACTCCAGAAAAATTTCTAATGGAGGGCTGTTATTTATGCAGAGAAGCAGTCCTGAATTATTTGATGGAATTATACTTCAATTTTCCTTAAAAAGTGCATAAATCAATAAGTATATAACTTGAGTTTATTATTATATTTTCATTATCTTATATGTGTTATAATTTTATAATTAAAATAAATAAGGAGTAGATAATGAAACATGCTTATCTTACAAAATCGTCTGTTCATGATGCTCTTGTGCATCACGCAATCACAAAGCAAGAAGCACAAAAGTTAGATAAAAAGCTTACGTGTCAAGAGAGAGTTTACAAAATGACTCACAAGCATTAAGCTTGTGATGAAGATGGCTACTGAAATGTAGTCCCGCCGTCAATGACGATAGTTTGGCCAGTGAGCCAAGAAGAGTCGTTGTCGCATAAAAATTTACATGCACCTGTTAAATCCTCGGCTGCACCCATGCGTGAGAGTGGAGAGCGTTTAACAACTTCTTCTTTTACCTCTTCATAATTTGGAAATGCTTTAAGAGCATCAGTGTCAATCGGTCCGCCACTTACTGCATTTACTCGAATGTTTTTCTCACCAAGTTCTGCTGCAGCATATTTTACCATCGCTTCAACTGCAGCTTTGTTTGCACCATGTCCTGCGTAATTTGGAGTATATACGAGGTTTCCAGTAGAACTCATAGAGATGATACATCCGCCACCTGTTTTTTCCATTCTTTTTGCAGCTTCCTGTGTTCCAACAACAAAAGCATCAACAGTAGCTGTCCAGATGTTGTCAAGTCCACGAGGTTTGAGACGCATGAACGGACCAAAACCACCAACAACAGCACGTCCTGAAATGATTGCATTTGAGATAAAAAAGTCAAGTCTGTCAAAATCTTCATCAAACTCTTTATAGACATCTTTGTATGTGTTTGGCTCTAAGATATTGAGTTTATATGCACGAGATTTCACACCGTATTTACTCTCAACATCAGCGACGATTTCATTTGCAATATCTGCGCTTGAAGCATATGTAAAAGCTACATCAGCTCCAGCTTCTGCAAAAGCATAAACGATTGCTTTTCCGATTCCGCGTGTTCCGCCACTGATAAAAAGAGTTTTTCCTTTGAAATCTGCCATATTATAATCCTTTGATGTCGTAATTTTTCATTACTTCTTCTATTTTTTTCATATTGTCACTGCTTGGTGCTACCAGTGGAAGCCTATACTCCAAAGTGTCCAGCAGACCTGCGATGTACATAGCCGCTTTTACCGGAATAGGGTTGGCTTCACAGAACATAACTTTGTTTAAAGGGTAAAGTTTGTCATTAATCGCTTTTGCACCCATAAAATCACCACTGAGTGCTTTTTTTACAAGTTGTGATTTCAGGTCAGGCATGAGATTTGACGTCACAGATGTGATGCCGGCTCCACCATTTGCTAAAATCGGGTAATCGATGGCATCATCACCTGAAAAGACTTTTAGCTCCGGTCTGCGTGAGAGTAGTTCAACAGTACGCTCTAAGCTTCCTGTCGCCTCTTTGACACCATAGATGTTTTTGACGTCATCGAAAAGACGAATGGTAGTATCTGCAGAGATGTCAACACCTGTACGACCCGGAACATTGTAAAGCATAAACGGAAGCTCACTTACAGCTTCGGCTATGGCCTTATAGTGTTGGTAGAGACCCTCTTGGGAAGGTTTATTATAGTAAGGTGAAACAGAGAAGATAGCATCGACACCACAACTCTGTGCATGTTTTGCAATCTCAATTGCTTCATGTGTTGCGTTGCTTCCTGCGCCGGCAAGCACTTTTGTATCTGTGCCTTTACAAACTTCTACTGCTATTTCTATACAGCGTTTATGTTCATCGTGTGTGAGTGTAGCACTCTCTCCTGTTGTTCCTACAGGACAGATTGCATCCATGCCATTGTTTATTTGGCGTTTGATGAGATCTGCATACTTTTGCTCATCAAGTTTTCCATTTTTAAATGGTGTAATCAGTGCGGTTGAAGAACCTGTAACTAAATTCATTAAACTTTACCCTTTAAATTGATAGCCGAATTATAGCTAAAAAGTTTTAAAAATCTTATTTGATTGCGTGAGAAATATTATAAGTAGAAAATATTGAAATTTGTTAACACTGATTAATCATGTTTTAAGTGGAAAAGCAAGCACCCGTTTTTTTAATTAAGGGCACCTCTAAAAACCCTAGCAATTCTCAGAGGGAATAAAAAAAGATGAAATTGTGCAAAACCTTTTTTAAAGCGTAGCTGTAGCTACGGTGAGAAAAAGTTTTGTGCAAGTTCGCTTTTTTTATCCCTCCCTTTGGGCTCTACAGAGGAGCATACACTCTGCGTTACTCTTTTTCGCCTTAGCTATGGCTAGGGCTTTAAAAGAGTGCCTTGATTGTAACCTCCTCTGTAAAGCTGAGAGTT
>JALVXQ010000059.1 GCA_027038255.1 Sulfurimonas sp.
ATACAGATGAAGGAAAGTGGGTAAAAAAAGGAGAACTTCTTGTAGAGATGGATGCTGTTGATTTACCAGAACTTGTAGCAGAAGCGAAGATTTCAGTCAAAAAAGCAAAGATGGAGGTTACAGCCACACGTAAAGATCTTGACGCACTCTATGCACAAAGAAATTTAGCACTTGTAACCTACGAGCGTTATAAAAAATTAAAAATCCAATCATTCGCTTCTCAGTCAGAGTATGACAAAGCAAAAGCAGACCTTGATGCCATTAAAGCACAGATTGCTGCTACAAAAGCACATATAAACTCAGCACTACAAGAGGTAAAACGCTCACAAAAAAGTGTAAAAGCACTTGAAATAAAACTCTCACGCTACAAAATCTATGCGCCTGTTGATGGTTATGTCATCGCTAAAGAGGTAGAAGTAGCGCAGAGTGTTCTCCCTACACAGAGTATATTTAAGATTGTAGATCCTAAAGATGTTTGGATTCGTACTTACATTGATGAACGCATTAGTGGGAACATTAAAGTAGGACAACACGCTCATATTACACTCCGTTCTCAAGCTGGGAAAAAGTTTGCAGGTGTGGTAAAACGCATCGTTGCCCAGAGTGATGCAGTAACACAAGAGAGAGAGGTAGATGTTGCGTTTGAGAAACTACCAATTCCATTTTACATCAATGAGCAAGCAGAGGTGCTTATAGATACACAAACACTCAACAATATTGTCAGAATTCCTACAGATGTTCTTGTACATAAAGATGGTAAAGAAGGTATTTGGATAAATCAAAATAGTGAAGCACGCTTTCAAAAAGTTACAGTATTGGGTATAGATAATAAAACAGCAGCTGTAAAGAACCTTGCTACAAACGCAGTCATACTTGTGCCGGCACCAAACAAAAAGCCTCTTTATGAGGGTGCAAGAGTTCACTAATGATAAACTTAGCACAAAAAGAGATAAAACATACTCTTGGAAAGTTTATCGTTACCGCTGCAGGTGTGGGGATGCTTCTTGGCATTGTTATGATTATGATGGGTGTCTATAGAGGTATGATTATAGATGCAGAAGTTTTGTTGGATGATTTGAATGTAGATTTATGGGTAGTACAAGAAAATACACTTGGACCCTTTGCTGAATCATCGCGTCTGCATGAAGATTTAAAAGATACCATACATGTCATAAAGGGGGTGAAAAGTTCAGAGGGCATAACCTTTCAAAACCTCCAGCTCCCTCTAAAAGGTGAGATGGTGCGTGTTTTTGCAGTTGGTTTTAACCCTTTTGGCGATATTGACCCCATCAATCCAAGTAAACTCATAGCAGGAAGAGGACTTAAACGCAGCCATTATGAGATGGTGGTGACAGACAAAATAGGCTTCAAGCTCGGCGATAAAATAAAGTTAGGAAGAGATATTTACACTGTTGTGGGCGTAACGCACGGGACGGTCTCTTCTGGTGGTGATCCGTTAGTGTATATCTCACTCAAAGATGCGCAGGAGTTGCAGTTTCTCTACTCTAATGAACGCATAAGAAATGATAGAGCAAGGGGCATTAACAGCATGAATTCTCATATGATAAATGCAGTTGTTGCTCGTGTGCAGAGTGGTTATGATGTGAACAAAGTTGCCAAAGATATAGGACGCTGGAAACACAACTCTGTTTATACGGCAAAACAAGAGAAGACAATTTTAACCAAAAATCTTATAAAAATGGCATCAAAGCAGATAGGAATGTTTACCGTGATACTCGTCATTGTCTCGACCATTATCATTGCACTTATTATCTACACCATGACGCTTGAAAAGATGAAAGAGATAGCCATTATGAAGCTCATAGGAATACCAAATTCTATGATTATTAAAATGATAGTGCAGGAGACAGTACTTATGGGTGTGCTTGCATTTATTGCAGGAAATATCTTTGCGCATCTGATTTACTCGAAATTTCCAAAGCGGGTAGTACTTGAGACTCCTGATGCGTTTGGACTTTTTGTTGTGGTTCTCATAGCATCTGTTTTAGCTTCTTTTGTGGGTGTAAAAAAAGTAATATCAGCTGATCCAGCAGAGGCAATAGGAGGATGAGTATGAGCGAACAGGCGATCAAAGTAGAAAATCTTGTAAAAAACTTTGGTAAGGGTGAAAGCCTTGTAGAAGTCATTAACGGAGCCTCTTTTGAAGTCAATAAAGGTGAACTCGTTGCACTTGTTGCACCAAGTGGTGCAGGAAAGACAACACTGCTTATGATGATAGGTTGTGTAGAAGAGCCAACCGGTGGAACTATTTGGTTAGGAGATGAGAAGGTCTATGAAAACAAGTGGCTAACAAAAGAGACACGAAAAATACGACGTGAAAAAATTGGTTTTATCTTTCAAGCCCACTATCTCATTCCTTTTTTAAACATCATTGAAAATGTTACACTCGTGCCACAAGCAAATGGGCTTTCAAAGGAGGAGAGCGAAAAAATAGCGATGGAGCTGTTGGAGTATTTTGATATTGCAGATAAAGCCACTGCAATGCCTTCATCACTTTCAGGTGGACAAAATCAGCGTGCTGCGATTGCAAGAGCCTTAGCCAATAAACCAGAAATTATTTTGGCAGATGAACCGACTGCGGCACTAGATATAAAACGTTCAGTCGATGTTGTGAAGATGCTGAAAAAAATAGCAACAGATCAGGATGTAGCCGTCATAATGGTTACACACGATGAAGCGATGTTGCCGCTTTGTGATAGAATACTTAAAATAGAAGATAAAAAAGTGGTCTCGAGCGAAGTGCCGAAGGATACGCACATTTTATAAGGGTGTATTTGTGAAGAATATAGATACAAATATTATCGCAATAGGTTGGGTGAGCTTTTTTACAGATATGGCCTCAGCAATGGTTACGACACTCCTTCCAATTTTTGTGGTCTATGTTCTAAATGAGAGTGTAGAAAAACTGGGGTATATTATTGCTATTGCTACCTTTTTTTCGTATGCGCTGCGTATTGTATTTGGTTACTTGAGTGACAGATATAATGTTGTAAAACCATTCGTTGTAGGAGGTTATCTGATTTCAGCTGTGATGAAACCACTGCTTGCATACTCTCACTCTTATGGCTCGGTAGCTCTACTTCGTTCGGTAGAGCGGATGGGAAAAGCGGTGCGCGCTGCTTCTAAAGATGCCCTCATTAGTGCCTACAGCTACAAAACGCAAGAGGGTAAGAGTTTTGGTTTTCACAAGATGATGGATGTTACAGGAGAGATGCTGGGTTCTCTCATTATTGTCCTTGTATTTTTCTTTAGTGCTATGCAGAGTGAGACGCTCATTCGGGGTATATTTGCCTGGACACTTCTACCTGGTCTGCTGGGTGTTTTTATAGTCATGTTTTTTGTAAAAGATGCACCTAAAAAAGAGAAGAATAGTGCTGTTGTCGTCAATAGAGCAGATTACAGACTTTTTTGGATTTTAGGGAGTTACTTTTTCTTTCTGTTTTTCTTCATGAGTGATCAGTATTTTATTTTACGTGCAAAAAACCTTGGCATGACACTCTATGAGATTCCTCTGCTTGTTATTGCTTCCACTCTCACGCAGGCACTGCTGAGTTACTACAGCGGTACGATGATAGATAAAATTGGCTCAAAATTTATGCTCTGCATCGCGTATGCCTTTGGAATTGCTTCTATCTTGGCACTTGGAGCTGATCTGCTTTGGCTGGCATTTGTATTTTTAGGTGTTTTTACAGTTGTCTCTTTAAATGCTTTACGGGTTTATATCTCAAAAAATGCAATCTCAAAGGCTTTTGTGTATGGCATCTTGTATGGAGGTATAGCTATTTTCAGTGCGCTCGGGGCTTTAGTGGTTGGAGAGATATGGCACGTATACAGTTTTCATGAAGTGCTGCTGTTCTCTTTGAGTGGGACTGTTGCTGTAGCTCTTTTGCTCTTTTTTAGTGCTTGGCAATCTTTTGTAAAAATGCGTTAAACTGATTTGCAAAATTGTGTGCATCTTTTACTCCAAAAGCTTTAGGACCTTTGGTCATCTCACCACTCTCTCTGATACTCTCCATTAAATTACGCATAGCAAGGTACTGTTTAATGTTCTCTTTAGTGTAGAGCTCACCTCTGTGGTCTATTGCGTGAGCGTTTTTGCTTATAACTCTGTCAGCAAGAGGAATATCAGCTGTTATGACCAAGTCTCCCTCACGCAGCAACTCTACAATCTTGTTGTCTGCTTCATCTGCTCCTGCATCAACTATAATGTACTTGATATGCAGAGATTTTCCGATATTGATTTTTTTATTTGCAACTACAACTGTGGGTATTGTTAAACGTTCAACAGACCGCAAGAGTATGGGCTTTAAAAGATTCGGGAAGGCATCACCGTCAATATACAATGTTAACATAGGAAAATTATACTATAATTAAAGAGTGTTTTTATAATAAAGTAGTACAATTGTTCTCTAGTAAAAAATATGATATTTTAAAGGACATTTAGATGGGTTTAGTACATAAAATAACTGAATGGCTACTTGAAAAAGAAGAAGATATGGCAAAATCCTGTGCTATTCCAATGCAGGAAATTGAGTATCAGATAGCTAAAGTTGCATCACAAAAAGAGAAGATTCAAAAAGAGTATGATGAGGCGATGAAAGAGCTTGAAAATGTAGCTGTAAGATTAGAAAAAATTAAAAACATAGAGACACTTCGCTGTCAAACAGAAAATAAAAAGTAAGGAAAAAATTATGACTGATGCTGTTATAAAAGAGTTGGCTGTTAGAAAAGTTGCAATAGAAAAAGAGTTAGAACTGCTTTTTAAAGCAAATATGAAAATCACTGACTGGGATGTTCCCGAAGCTGATGGTACAGAGGCGGCTGATATAATTTTAAAGATTATGGACAAAAAGATTCAAGAGCTCCGTACTGATGTAAAAGCCGGAAAATACGAAAACTATTAAATTAAAGGAAAAAAATGAGTGCACATAAACATAAAGAACATTTAGTTAAGATAAAAGATGCCGTTCAAAAGACAAAAGAGTTAAATGAGTCCCAAAAGAGTGACAGTGTGAAGCGAATAGAAGAGTGGTATGAAGAAGATAAATCATTTGGTCTTTTAAAAGAAGAACTTTTAGAGGTCAGTGAATATTTTGAAATACTATTTGCAGAGCTTGGTCTTAGTAAATAAATAAAATTTAAAGTGTGGGTATTAGATGAGTAGAGGTTTTAGAGTCTTTTTTGTAGGCTTTCTTTTAGTTTCAATTATTGTAAGTTTTTCATATGTTTATACAATGCAGCGTGTGGATAGCTTAACAACAGAAAAATATTTGGACATTTCAGAAGAGATGCGCAATGACTTGGAACTGCTCATCCGTGAAAAGTCTGAAGCTATTTTGCTTGTCGGTTTAACACTCTCTCAAGATAAAACAGTTACTACAATACTGCGAACAAAAAAATACAATAAGTTGCATTTAAATGACCTCTCTCTGCTTTTGCAAAAATACTCCTCTTTAAAAAATGTCTGGTTTCAGGTAATAAATGCAGATGGTGTGAGTGTTTATCGAAGCTGGACTTCAAAACAGGGTGACAATCTTGCAAAAGTCAGAATCGATGTTGCCAAGATGCTACGTCTTCCAAAAGTGATGTCAACGGTAAGTGTCGGCAAGTTTGATTTGTCTTTTAAATCTATGGTTCCAATTTTTGACAAACATGGAAGATTTATTGGGATGATAGAGACACTTGCTAAGTTTAATTCACTTGTTTTAAAACTTGAAGCTAAAGGCTATCAAACTCTCATAATGGTTGACAGACACTATAAAGATCAACTGAAACACTCTTTGTCAAATGTTTTTGTAGATGATTATTATATAGTGAATCCTGCAAATAATGGAACACTCTTGAATATTCTCAAAGAGCATTCAGTGGAGTATTTTTTAAACATTCAATCGTATCAAGTAGATAAAAAGAATGCTTACCTCTTTACTGTTTTAAAAGCAGATGGTATTGATAACCGTCCTATGGCTTACTTTATTCTTGCCAAACCGCTGCGTGAGATTGATATGAGTGATATTGAGCAGACAAAAGAGAATATTATTACAACTTTAGTTTTAGTCTCTATCTTTTTGCTTGTATTTTTATATATTATCTATAGTGTCAATTACAAAAGATTTATTCAAAAACAAAATGAGATACTCGAAGATACAGTCGAGGAGAAGACTGAAGCACTGCAAAAGCAGAGTAAAAGAATGCAATATCTTGCACATCATGACTCTTTAACTGCACTACCAAATAAAAACCTCTTTTTAGACAGGCTCAAACAGGCAATTAAGCATGCAAAACGACAGCATCAATCTTTGGCTGTACTCTTCTTGGACTTAGATAGATTTAAAGAGATCAATGACACGTATGGGCATGATGTTGGTGATGCATTACTCAAAAAAATTGCTGAAAGACTGCAGGCTTGTGTGCGAGATGATGACACGATTGCAAGAATAGGTGGTGATGAATTTACAGTGATATTGCCAAATATTAATCAAATCAGTGTTATTAAAGTAGTAGAAAAAATCTTTGATGAGATTAAAAAATCGATTATTATTACAGGTATCGATATTCATACAACATTTAGTGCGGGAATTAGCATCTATAAACAAGATGGTGAGACTCCTGATATTTTACTCAGAAATGCTGATACTGCAATGTATAAAGCCAAAGATAATGGCAAAAACTCGTATCAGTTTTATAATCAGCAGATGACAGAATTGGTACGTACGCGTTTAGAACTTGATAAAGACATCAGAAACGGACTGAAAAATGGTGAATTTGAAGCCTATTATCAACCAAAGATAGATGCTACTACACTACGGGTTGTTGGGTTAGAAGCACTCATTCGTTGGAATCATCCGACAAAAGGATTGCTTTATCCTGTTGAATTTATTCCATTTGCAGAAGAGGTGGGTCTGATTCTTGATATAGACAAGTATATGCTTGAACATTGTGTGGAGCAGTTGGTCGAATGGAGTGCTGCAGGATACAAAACAGGAAAGCTTTCCATTAATGTTTCAACAAGAAAGCTTGAGAGCGATAATTTTAGAAGTGAGCTTTACAGACTCATTGAAAAAAGCCGTGTAAATACAGACCTTTTAGAGTTAGAAATCTTAGAAAGCCAGATTATGGAAGATCCTGAACGCTCCATAGATATTTTACGCTCCATCAGAAGCCTTGGTATCTCTATATCGATTGATGATTTTGGTACGGGATACTCATCACTCTCCTATTTGAAAAAATTACCGGTTTCAAAACTTAAAATTGATCGTAGTTTTATAATCGAAGTTGCAAGTGATGAAGATGCTGCTGCCATTGTAAGAACAATTATTTCTTTAGCGAAAAACTTAGGTCTGGAGACCATTGCTGAAGGTGTTGAGACTGAAGGGCAGGTAGAGTTCTTAGTTCAAGAGGGTTGTCACTATATTCAAGGTTTTTACTACTCAAAAGCACTCACAAAAGAGGCGTGTGAAGCATTTATGAAAAAACACGCATAACAAAAAGGATGTCATATAGATATGCAGATGGTTGTTGATTCCCTGAGACAAAAGGGCAAAATATTTAACAAGATGCAAGAGATTCCTCCAAAAGATTTAGGCATTAGAAACAAAATAAAAATCTATAAGGCTACAGATGTAAACGGCTACTTCTGGGCTATTTTTGCAATCAGTCAAAAGAGCAGAATCTTAATGAAAGATGTGCATAAATTTGAAGAGATTTATGCAAAATTGACGCTTTTTTGTGAACACAACTTTAAATATAAAATTCTTTTTATTGACGCACCGCTCTGTTCGAAAGCAGCTAAAGCCTTTAAAGAAGCAGGCTGGAAAATCCAGTAATGCTGCTTTGCGACATCGGCAACACTTCGTACCATTTTCTTGATGGCGAGAGAGATTTTAAAGAGAGTGTAACATCCTTTAATCCTGCAACAATTACTCAAAAAGTCTACTTCATCTCTGTCAATCAAAATATTCAAAAAAAGTTGCAAAATTTGGAGAATTGGATAGACCTTTCTGTTTATGTCTGTAAAGAAAAATACTATGAAACTATGGGCATAGATAGGATAATGGCTGTTGAAGCGGTAGATAACGGCATCATCATAGATGCGGGCAGTGCTATTACAGTTGATGTGGTTAAAAAGGGCAAATTTGAAGGTGGATTTATCTATCCTGGCATTAAAGCTATGGAAAAAACTTATAAAAACATTTCGCCGGCACTTGATTACTCATTTAACTTTGAGCTAAATTTAGATAAAATACCAAAAAATTCCCAAGATGCCATCTCCTATGGCTATCTTAAAACTTTACAGTGTGAGGTTCTTTCTCATGATTTGCCTATAATACTGACAGGCGGAGATGCTAAGAGATTAATAAAAATATTTCCAAAAGCAGAAATTAAGATGGATTTGATTTTTACTTCTATGAAAGAGCTTGTTAAGAGTTCGGCAGTGTAATATAAAAACAGCTTCCTTTTTCTTTGTTTTCCCAGTGTAACTTTCCTCCAAGATGTTTAGAAGTAATGATGATAGACATATATAGACCAAGCCCTGTCCCATTTTTTGATTTTGTGGTGACATAAGGCTGTCCAAGTTTATCCAAAACACTTTTATCAATTCCTCCACCATTATCACATATATTAATAATAAGATTTTTTTTCTTCTGCGTTGCACTGATTTGGATGAGTCCATCATTTATATTATTATCTTTAATTGCATCTTTTGCGTTATTGATAAGGTTTATAAGAATTTGCATGAGTTGATTTGGATATGTTGTAAGTATAATCTCTTCTTGTAGTTCATGTGTGAGTTTTATATTGTTGTTCTTGAGAGATTTTCCTACAAGAGTCATCGTCTTTTGTAAGATAGAATTTAAAGAAACTGTTTCTTTCATTTTATCTGGTTTGAAAAAATCTCGAAAATCATCAATGGTATGTGAAAGATATGCTGTTTGTTTATTTAACCCGGTGATGAGATGATTAATATCATCCTCAGAGACTTCATTTCCAAGTTCTTTTTGAAGGCGTATGTTGTTTGCAAGCATAGAAATGATACTGAGTGGTTGTCTCCACTGATGGGCTACCATTGCAAGCATGTCTCCCATAGCTGCCTGACGGGATTGTGCTATCATAAATTCATCTTTTTTTTGTAAATCTGTTATATCAATAATAGCGATTAGATACATTTTTTTTGAAATATTTTCTTGGACATCAAGTGCTACTGCATGTAAAATACCAACTCTTTTTTCGTCGAATTTTGTAACAATTTCCTGTTGCTCTTCAGTTTTGCGTACTGGATTTTTATAGTATTTTTTTATTTGTAATAACTCTTTGTGATTTTTATCTTTGAAAAGTTTTTTTATCATCGTTGCTATGTCTGGTAACTCTTGTTGCATATAGCCTGTATTTTCTTCAAAAGTTTTATTTACGAGTATTATCTCTTCATCTTCTGTATAAAGTATAAGAGGAGTTGGTGTAAAATCAATGATTTTCTTAAAGCGATTCTTTTCAGATTCAAGTTGGTACATAAGCAGTTTTAACTGACTTATATCACGTACTATTTTTAAAAAATAAAGAGGTTTTTCCTCTTCATCTTTTAAAAGTACGACAGATAAAGAGACCCAAACAATAGAACCATTTTTATGAATATATCTTTTTTCAATATGATAGCTCTCTTTTTCCTGTTTTAGAAGCTCTTGAAGCATTTTATTTTCAGAACCCAGATCATCTTTGTACGTTATCTGTTCTACTGTCATTTGTTGAAACTCATTTTTTGTATAGCCTAAAAGTTGTGTCATATACTCATTTGTATCCAGCCATTTTCCTTCTAGGGTTGCATGAGCTATACCAATATCTGCTTCTTCAAAAGTTAATTTATAAAGGTGTTCTTGTTCAAAGAGTTTTTTTGAGAGTGCTTCTTCCTTGCTTATATCTATACCCGAAGTAATAAGTCCTGTTATTTTACCTTGAGTGTCTTTTGTGTAGCTGTTAGTCCATGCAATGAGGTGCTCTTGTTTGTGAATATCTATAATCTTATTTGTGTGATGCAGTATGATTGATTTTTTACCACTCACAATAGAATCAAAGACTTTTTTAACTTCATCTACGGTATCTGCTGGAAGAAAATTATTAAACCAGTTTCTTCCGATTGTTGCATCGACAGAGAGACCAAGAAGCGAAGCCCCTTCTTTATTTATGAGGGTTATATTGCCATCTAAATCAAGGGTCATAATTAAAGTTCCGACAATATTTATATATAATTCTGCAAGTTTATGTTCATGCTCAACAAGTTTTGCAAGTTTTATTTTTTCTGTAATATCATGAAAAGAGAGGACTGCACCTGTGACCACCCTATTTTCTATGATAGGATTTTGTAAAACTTCTACATGAATAGCAGTGCCGTCTTTTTTCCAAAACAAATCTTGGGTTCGTATGGATTTTTTATCGAGGAGATGATTATGTAGTGTACATTTTTGAAACGGGTAAATACTTCCATCCTCTTTTGAGTGGTGCCAGAGTGTATGCGCATTATGGCCAATAAGTTCATCTTTAGTAAAACCAAGAATTTTTAATGCTGCATTATTGACAAAAGTATGATTGCCATGAATATCCAGACCTACAATGCCATCTTGTGAAGCATTTAAAATTTGAGAGAGCTGTTTTTGCAGTATCTGCTCATTAAGTATGGAAGCATGGAGCTCTTCATTGGAACTTTGCAACTCTTCATTGGATGTTTCCAGCTCTTCATTGGAACTTTGTAGCTCTTCATTAGAACTTTGTAGTTCTTCATTCATCAATTGCATATTTTCTTTACTTAAAAAAAGCTCATCTGAGAGTTTGTGATAATCTTCTTGAATCTCTGCTAGTTGTGTAGTGAGACTTTTAATCATCAAAGATTCATCAGGGAGATTAAGCGCATTTGTATTGAACTGTAAATCATTTGCATGCAGTTGTTGAAAATATAGAAAAAGCAGAGGATTTTTATCGTTTCTATGAAGAGGAGTTACAATAATTTTTATAAAAACCTTATCGTCATCATTCAGCAAAATCTCAATAAATTTTGTTACCTGCAGACTTTGTTGATGTAATGCCTGTTTGATAACTCTGTTTAGGTCATAACGTAATGATTTATGAATATTGTCAAGTATATTTAAAGTGATAAACCCATCAGGGATTTTTAAAAAGGGAAGTTCTCCTTTTTTATAAATAATATTGTAGTTAGTATCAATAACAATAGTGTTGGGTGCAAAAAAATTAAAAGTAGCTTCTTTTAAAGAATGCTCCAAGTTGAAATCATCTTTTTGGTTTATGGCGCTTTGTGTAACAGCGTGTTTGTTTTCAAGATGTTTTTTAAAATAGTGTGAAGAAATTTTAGGAGGGTTATCTAGTTTTTCTTTAAAATATATTTTATATTGAGAATCAAGAGCAGTAAAATAGCGTGGGCTGACTAAAGTTGACTCTGAAGATCCTAAAAAAAGTATTCCGTTCTCTTTGAGGGTATAGTGTAAAAGGGTGAAGATTTCCTGTTGTGTTTCTGGTAGAAGGTAGATAAGAAGATTTCTGCAACTTATGATGTCTTGGTTGATAAAGGGCGGTTCATTTAAGATATTGTGTCTTGTAAAGATTATCTGTTTGCGAATCTTTTCAATAATCTTATAACTGCCGTCTATGGGAGTGAAATATGTTCTAAGAGTTTTTTTATCGATGTTTTCTACTGAAGTTTTGGAGTATATGGCACTTCTTGCTTTATTAAGTGCTATCTCATCAATATCTGTTGCAAAAATTTGTAAATTAAATGTTTTATGGAGCTTTTGACTGATTTTATCTATCAAAATAGCGAGAGAGTAAGCCTCCTCTCCAGTTGAACAGGCAATTGACCAAATTCTTAAATCATAATTTTCTGTTGTATCTTTGAGATAGAGATACAACTGCTCTTCTAATGCTTTAAAAGCTTCTTTATCCCTAAAAAATTGTGTGACACCAATGAGAATATTTTGATGTAAAATATCTAACTCCTGAGGCCTGTTTCTTAGATATGTCTGATACTCTTCAAGTGTCTGAATATTTAAGAGTAACATTCTTTTGTTTATTCGGCGTAGAATCGTTTCATTTTTATACTTTTCTATGGGCAGTTTTTTTTCTTCATGAAGGAGGTGTTGAATTTCCTTGAACTGAGGTGGCAGTTTTGTATATAAAGAGTTTGAAAGTCCTTCTGAAATCTCATCAAGAGTCAAAATATAATCTACATTATTAGAGTTAATTGCACTGTTTGGCATACTCTTGCAGCCGGCTTCTTTAGGTGCCTGTGCTATTGTTATGCCGGAGTATTTTTTAATGGTTTCTACTCCTTTTGTCCCATCCTTCCCTGAACCGGTAAGAACAATACCAACAGAGTCCTGCTTTTTACAAAGTGCTAAAGCTTCAAAAAGTTTATCTACCGAAGGTGTTGGAAGATGTTGCGATGCTGTATTTTTTTTGAGTTCTAAATGATGTTTTGTGCAAACAAGATTATAGCCAGTAGGAATAATATAGATATGGTTTGCTTGAAATTTTGTACTTTTTGTAAGCTCTTGAACATTTAAATCTGAAGCTCTTGCCAAAATTTCAGATAGAGTACTTTTTTTATTAGGGTCTAAATGCTGTGCTATGATATATACATAGTTTAAAGTTTTTGGTAAAGTTGCAACCAGTTTTTGCAAGGCTTGTAAACCACCGGCACTTGCACCGATTCCTACATAAACAAAATTTTTCATTCTGTATTGTACCATCTTTTTAGTGCATATTTTAGGGACATATGCTTATTTAAAAAAAGAAAAACATTAACCCTATTGCGATATAATAGTAGGCAAAAGGATATGAAACTTCTATGGTTGATTTAAAAATATTGCAAACATTAAGTAAAAAATTTACTGTCTTGTATGTTGAAGACGAACTTTCAATCCAAAAAGAGATGTCAAATTATCTTAGTAATTTCTTTAAAAAAGTCATGCTTGCAAATGATGGAGAAGAGGGACTACAACTTTATAATCAAGAGCATTTTGATATTGTTATAACTGACCTTTCCATGCCCAAAATGAATGGTTTGGAAATGCTTGAAAAAGTCAGAGAAATAAATAAAGAACAGATTGTTTTAATCACAACAGCACACAGTGAAGCTGATTACATGATTAAAGCCATTAAAATAGGTATTGATGGCTATGTAATTAAACCGTTTGATTATGAACAGTTGAATTATGAATTATTTAAGATAGTAGAAAAGTTAAGTAAATTTTCTCAAAATGAGGAGTATAAACAACATCTCAAAAGAATGGTAGAGCAAAAAACTTCAGAACTTAACAGTATGATTCATTTTCAAAAAGACAATTATGAAAAAACACTTTTGTCGATGGTTGAAATGATTGAGGAACGAGATACTTACACGGCAGGGCATAGTCAGAGAGTAGCAAAGTATAGTCAGATGATTGCTGAGGAGATGGGCTATCCTGAGGATGAATGTAAGAAAGTGTATCAGGCTGGAATTTTGCATGATATCGGTAAAGTTGCCACCCCTGATGTGGTATTGCTTAAACCGCAAAAATTAAATGATTTAGAGTATAAACTTATTCAAGAACATGTGGTAGTCGGCTATAAACTTTTGGTCAATATTCCTATGTTCAAAGATTTAGCAGAGATTGTGTATGCACACCATGAGCGTTATGATGGAAGTGGGTACCCAAGAGCTTTAAAAGATAATGAAATGCCAGACCTTTCTAAAATAATGGCAGTTGCCGATGCCTTTGATGCAATGACAACCAACAGAATTTATAAAGGGCGTAAAACCATACAAGAGGCATTAGAAGAGTTAGTGAGTTTGAAGTCTTTGCTATTTAATGCAGATGTGGTTGATGCTGCGAAAAAAGCTCTCAAAAACATTACGATAGATGTGAATATCGATCAATTACCTCATAATGATATAGAAAAAGAGCGTTTTTCCTACTTTTATAAAGATATGTTAACTGAGTTATATAATCAAAATTATCTGGATGTTATTTTGGTCCGAAATAATTTTGCACTTCATTATAAAAATCTTTTTATTTTAAATTTAAAACATTTTTCAGACTATAACAAAGAACATGGTTGGAAAAGTGGCGACGATATTCTTAAAAAAATAGCAAATATTTTGAAAGATTGTTTTGATGTTTCGAATGTTTTTCGTGTTTTTGGTGATGATTTTGTTGTTTTGGATAATGAAGAGTGCAATATGATAGATATTAAAGTACTGATAGATAAAATACTTGAAGATACAATGCTAAAGTGTGATTTGTTACATATGGAGTTAAATAGAGATGAAATTGTCAGCACATCAGAGATAGAAAAAAAGATATTGTTCTCATCATAAGTTTTTGAGTGAAATTTAGATAAAATACCAAAAAATTATAAAGGCTTTGTTTTATGCTAACAGTTGCACTTCCAAAAGGTCGTATTGCAAAAGAGACACTAGAGATATTTGAAACTATTTTTGGTGACAGTTTCAAGTTTGATGACAGAAAATTGATTTTAGAGACTCCGAAGTTTCGTTTCTTACTTGTAAGAAATCAGGATGTAGCAACGTATGTCTACCATCAAGCAGCAGATATCGGTGTCGTAGGACTCGATACCTTAGAAGAGCAGGGGCTAGACGTTGTGCGTCTTTTAGACCTTCGCCGAGGTGTCTGTAAAGTGGCTATTGGTATGCGAAAAGGTGAAAAGCTTGACCTGACCAAGCCGGAGCTTAAAGTGGCATCAAAAATGGTAAACATTACAAAGCGCTACTTTGAAGAGAGGGCTGTGAGTGTTGAGATTATCAAACTTTACGGTTCAATTGAACTCGCACCGCTCATCGGTCTTGCTGATATGATAGTAGATATCGTAGAGACGGGAACGACAATGAAGCAAAACGGGCTTGAAGTTGTCCAAGACATCATGACAAGTTCGACCTACCTTATAGCAAATAAAAACTCATACATCGCGAAAAAAGATGAAGTTCTTGATATTTATGAGAAGATTCGTGATGTCATTCATGCAGAGAATGCATAAACAATGACAAATCTTGACCTCTATGCTAAGGCAGAACATCTTTTAGGCATAGAAGAGGCTACAGAAGCACTCTATGACCTCTATCGTTCAGAGTTGAATGACTATGATGTTAAAACACTACTTGACGTAGGCTGCGGTCGGGGCGGTTTTATGCAGCGTATGATAAGTGACGGTGTGGAGTGCAAGGGTGTAGATTTGAGCTCGCTTATGATTTCTGAGTGCAGGATCAAAGGCCTTGATGCAGAGTGCATCAATGCAAAAGATGTCGAGGGCAAATATGATGCAATCGTAAGCATCTTTGATGTGCTGAACTTTATGCAAAAAGAGGAACTCATAGAGTTTTTAGAAGCAATGGCTGAAAAACTCAATGATGACGGCATCTTCATCGCCGATATA
>JALVXQ010000060.1 GCA_027038255.1 Sulfurimonas sp.
TCATAAAAGAAGAGCACCCCATGATCGACTTCGATGATGTGAGCTTGCCTACACTTGCTAACTTGGAAGCGTATACACATGAAGTTTTTATAGACCAGATTCAGATTGCGATGTTTGATGAGATGGAAAAAGTAAAATTTTGTAAAAAAGTATTAAAGCTTTTAGATAAAAAGGGACAATGTTATTTAGAAAAAGACCAACTTTTACCAAAAGCCCTAAAAGGGTTTGACTATGGCTTAGCACTTGGGCTCAATACAGAAGCTTCACAAGGTCGCTTTATCTGGCTGTGGATTTACATAAGAGATGAACATCTCAGCAGATACGAAAAAGTTTTTTTACAAATAAAAAATACAAACATAGAATATGAAAAAGTAGAAATAATAGACAGTATTTTAGAAAAAATGCAGTTGATAGAAGGGGAAAAAGATGAAGTGTAATAATGGTTATGCAGGGGAACATACTATATGTGTAAAAGCAAAAGATTCTTTAGCTGGATTGAGCAGTAGTAGTAGCGGCAATAATTCCAAAATTTTACCTTGTGAACAAGTGTTACATCTTTTAGTGCTTATTGCTGGGACATCTGATCCAGTCAATGCAGATGATGGAAAAACTTCTAGAGCAGTGAGTAAAACACATGCTGTAAAAGATTCTTCGGGTAAGATTACCAATGTGTTGTATTGGGATAAGTGTTTTTTAGATGATATACAAGAACTGCTTGATGAAAATATAAACTTAAAATTATTTGATTTTCATGGTTGGACTGGTGATAATAGAATACAGAATAGAGAGGTTGCAGGTGCATATCTAGCAAATCGTTTATGTGGGGCACATGGGCAAACAGCTTTTTATGGAAAGACATATCAGCATAGAGAGATTCATTTTCATTTTGTGGGGCATTCTCATGGAGGGAATGTTATAAATGAAATCACTAAACAAATAGATAAACTGGGAGATAAATGGCCTAAAAAATGGAAAATTAAAAGTTTGATTTACTTATCGACACCTTTCTTCAATAAGATACACCAAGTAAAAGTAACAAACAAAATTTTTCATGCAGATGCTGCAGTGTTTCATGCATACAACAAATATGACCTTACACAAAGAATGCTAGCAGACTTTTCCATGGAACCACTAGCAGGTGCGGTAACAAGGGCTATGAAATTAACAGTCGGACAGAAAGGTGAAGTAGATACAGAGCTTGAAAAAGCTATAGATAGATTAGTGTCATCTATACAGCAAATTCCCTTTCATCACTTAACAGATCTTCACTTTCAGTGGAAAATGGGATGGGCGAGGGTTATGAGTCATGCGGAAGGTGTAGAGCTTTATGAAACTACTATCGTAGCTTTAGAAGATTTTCGTAAGCTACTTATTGTAATACAGAAGATTATTAAAGCACTAAATAAAGATTATTATTATGATATAGACAGAAAAATAAAAGATGAAGATGGCAATACTATATCATATAAACGAAAAATGATTTCTGATCCTGTATATGTGGAGTTTGAAAGATTTTTTAATATTTTACAAGCAGATGCAAAAGCGATTATAAAGGCATTGCAGAAAACTTTAAATAGACAATATGAAGACTTTGATAAATTACAGTATATAAAAGATGTATTTCATGGTACAGATTTTTTACAACATTTAGTAGAGTTTCTTGACATCAATGCAGCTACTCTTAGCAGTAGTCACTCTCTTTCTTTGTGGTCACTTCTGAACCAGATACTTCATGACAATATAGAAGACTATGACAACACCTATGTAGACCCCGCTAAACAGTTTGCCGGTACGCCTTTAGCAGGAAAAATCACTAAAAAAGAGATGACCAAACGGGACAGATACGACGGTTCTTTGGGAAGTGTACGGTTTAATGCTTTCATAAAACGCATAGAAGCCATAGAGCATGCGTATGAAAAAGTTGCTAAAAATACAAAACCGTCTCCTGTGCTACTAGACTTGCTTTTTACACTTGTAGCCAATGAAAAAATGGTCTATAAACATATTTTAGCCAATGAAAATACTATACCATGGGGTATTTTAGAGACAATAACATGGGGTGATGTCGATACCTTAGTAAAAAGCCTTAGACATACTTTTGAAAACTTAGTCACCATCATACGCACAAGACATGTAGGGGAGATGACACAGTCTTATAAATGGCAAGGTTATAGTGATGACCCAAGCAAGGTAGTAGGCGGCACATACTATCGAGGAGACATACCTTACCTACTCATAGAATCACACTCTACAAGTAGAAGGTGTATGCATAAAGAGATAAAACAATTCATAAGAAAGCAGACGTCATGTTAAGAAGCATACTTATCATCTTAGCAAGCGTGTCGCTAAATCTTCAAGCACAAAGCAAAGCACAAAAAGAGTTTATGCACTACTGTATGCATGAAGCAACTGAGGCACAAGTGCATACGATCATGGTCGCAGCTGATGAGCCTACTAGAGAGAGAAGCTGTCAATTTCTTGCTAGAAGCTTTGTTCCCATTGAAAATATGGGCTCTGGTATGATTACTTTTAGTTTTAATTCAAATATCACAGATATTACCCCTCTTAAATATTTAAAAGGGGTTAAGGAGGTATCTTTAAGTGATAACAATATTACAGATATTACACCTTTGGCTCAATTACCACACTTAAGAGCAATAAATTTAGATAGCACCCCTATTACGGAAATAAAATTTCTTTTAAAATTAAGTAAACTAGAAGATTTGTCTCTGTATTCAACTAATCAATTGCAAAATGTTACTCCTATTGGTCAGATGAGCGCATTGAAGTCTCTTAGTTTTTCAGACTGGAATCAAAATTTAGATTTTATAAAAAATTTAAAAAAGTTAGAATGGCTTAGTATTAATAGGTCTAATTTGAAAAATTTGAAAAATTTGAAAAATTTGAAAAATTTGAAAAATTTAAGTTTATACAAAACAGGCTTATCGGATATAAGCGATATAGTTTATCTTAAAAATCTTACTGAAATAAATTTAGAACAACAACCTCTTTTAGTAGATATCTCTGCGATAAAACATTTGAAAAAGTTGTCTCACGTAACTTTTAAAAATGTAAATATAGATGATATATCTGCTCTAAAAGATTTACCGAATTTGCATATGTTAACGCTTATTAATACAAAAGTAAAAGACCTTAGTGTGCTTAGTGGTAAAAAAATTCTTCTTGATGCACGAGGTAATGACCTTCGATGGTGCTCTCCTAAAAATTCGTCAGACCTTATAAAAGGAGTATCGTGTTACGAAAAGGATGGTAGAGAAAAAAGTTGGTGGAAAAGATTGTTTCGATTATGATTTTTGAATATAAATGAGAGTGAGACGAAATAAAAATCTCTAACAAAGGAGTGCATCAGATGTCAATCCTAGAACAAAAGCATTCCTTTAAAACAGCCCAAAAGGACTACAAACTCCATGCCCTGCATGACAGCACCATCAACATCGACAATGACCAAAGCGAAACCGTAGGGCATGATGAGTCTTTCTTGGTAGGCAATGACAGAAGCAAGAGCATCGGACATGATGAGCGTACCGATGTAGGCAACAACCGCACAGAGAGTGTGGGCAAAGATGAACGCATCACCATCGGACATGACCAAACCCTCACGGTAGGACATGACCAGGAGATACACATCGCCAACTGATCTGTCAACCCTTTTTGGTACAAAGAATTAAGCAGGTTCTCTAAATTGAGACTGCCACCACCTAAGCTCCATTTCCAATGGGCTGCAATAGTCATTATAGCTATGCAATCTTTTCGTATTG
>JALVXQ010000061.1 GCA_027038255.1 Sulfurimonas sp.
TTTCAGTTCTTTCTGCGCTTATAGGGCTCGGATTTTTGGCATGGATTTTAATCACGCTTTTTGTACAGGGGCTCGGCTCACTTCACCTCAGCCTTTTTTTGAATGACTTAGTAGACGGCGGACTTCGAAATCTCATAGTCGGTCAGCTTATTTTAGCATTCATGGCCGGTGCTATCGGAATTCCGCTTGGCATGGTGGCGGGAATTTATATTCGTGAATATGGCAGAGGAAAATACCCCGAACTTATTCGTGACCTAAGTGACATTATGATGTCTGCGCCTTCTATTGTTATCGGTGCATTTGTCTATGCTATTGCTGTTGTACCTTTTGGTGGGGCAAACGGTTTTGCCGGAATTATTGCACTTGCAATCATGATGATACCCATCATCATCAATACTACAGACTCTATGCTCTCTCTTGTCCCAAAAGAGCTGCGTGAGGCTGGAATAGCGCTGGGTGCTTCGAAGTACAGAGTCATTTTAGACATTGTCATCAAAGCTGCAAAAGTAGGAATCATGACAGGGATCTTACTTGCCTTTGCAAGAATTGCAGGTGAAACTGCTCCGCTTCTCTTTACATCTGAGACAAGTAACTACTTTAGTCTGGATTTGACACATGCTTTTCCATCACTCACAGTAAGTATCTACAACCTTGCAAATGAGCCTGAGAAATCAAGCCGTGACTTAGCATGGGCTGCCTCATTTATACTGACAGTTATGGTTTTAGTTATCAACCTTATCGGTAGATTTATTACAAGAAATAAGAAATAAGAAATAAGAAATAAAAGGAATACAATAATGCCAGTAATGAACATAAAAAAGTTTTCATTTACCTATGCCGGAGTGGATCATCCATCACTCAAAAGTATAACACTGCCCATAGAGAAGAACAAAATTACTGCCCTCATTGGACCGAGTGGTTGTGGGAAGTCTACACTCCTTCGTTCAATGAACAGAATCCACGACCTTTACCCGGGAAACAAATATGATGGAAAGATTGATCTTTTAGATATCCAAACAAAAAAATACCGCAATATTTTAGAGATTAAAAAAGAGAATGAGTTCATCGAACTGCGCCAAAAAGTAGGTATGATTTTTCAAAAACCTACCCCATTTCCAATGAGCATCTTTGACAACGTTGCCTATGGTCTCAAAATTGCCGGCATTAAAAATAAGAGTGAACTCTCCGACCGTGTTGAGGCTGCACTTAAAGGTTCAGCACTCTGGAAAGAAGTCCATGACAGACTCGACAAATCAGCAATGGGACTCTCAGGCGGTCAGCAGCAGCGTCTTTGTATCGCCCGTGCAGTAGCGGTGAAACCTGAAGTTTTACTTTTTGATGAGCCGACCTCAGCACTTGACCCAATTTCAACAGGGGCAATTGAAGAGCTCATCGTTGAGCTCAAACAAGATATATCTATCGCTATCGTTACACACAACATGCAGCAGGCATCACGTATCAGTGACTATACAGCTTTTATGTATTTAGGCGATTTAATCGAATATGACAAAACAGAAAACATATTTTTAAATCCAAAAGAGCAAAAAACTGAAGATTATATTACAGGGAGATTCGGATAATGGTAAAAACGTTTAAAGAAAATTTGGATGATGTCAAAAGCAAAATCACAGCAATCGGCAATGATTTAGTCAAAGCAAATGAGTTAATTCTCGGCGCGCTCAAAGATTGCAACAGTGAACAGTTCAGCCAGGCAAGAAACTCCATTAAAAATATCACATCACGAACAGATGAGATAGATAACACCATCATCAAAATACTGGCACTCTATACACCCGAAGCCAGAGACTTACGTCAGGTTGTAGCCTATTTTAAAATCACAAATGAGATAGCACGTGCCTGTTCAAACACAAGAAGTTTCATTCGAGGTTTTACAGATGTCTGTAAAGACCTGGATGTTGATACTATCAATGAATATACTGTCCCTATGCAGGCATCTACGGTAAAAGCAATTGCAACAAGCATCAATATGCTTAACATTGATGACACAGATGAACTGCAAGAGATGTATGAAGAGGTACTCATTGAAGAGAACAAAGCGGACGATTTATATGAGATGATAGAGAGAAAATTGGTCGCACAGGCGGAAAACTGTTCAAACAGTTTTGAAAAATTCCACAAAATGCTCCGTGCACTTCGTAAAAGTGAAAAGATTGCAGGACGTGCCATCAGTGTAGCAAATCTGCTTGTATACATCAAAGTCGGCGGAAGTCTTCACAACTAAAGAGAGGTCACAAGTGTTAAAATTTCATCAAATCGTACTTAGAAAATTTTTAACACTTTTTCTTGCACTCTTTATTATTATCGGTGCTATCGTTTACTACTGGGTCTATGAATTTTACATCGACACAACAAAAGAGGCACTTCAGCAGGACATAGAACTCCTCTCCCTTCAAATAAACCCTCATACGAACTTAGATACATTTGTGCAAAAAGTCAAAGAGAAACTCCATGCCCGCATCACACTTATAGGAGCTGATGGAAAAGTCTTGGCCGAATCAGACAGAGATAAAAAAAAGATGGAAAATCATCGCTACCGTGATGAGATTATGCAATCTGACAAGAGTGAGTTTGGTTTTAAGATACGCCACTCCCATACTCTCAATAAAGACCTGCTCTATGTTGTAAAAAAATATACCCTTAACAAAAAAACAATTTACATCCGTCTTGCAAGGGAGATAGAAGGCATTCAGGCAGAGATATTTTCACTCGGTATGAAAATCCTCGGTGCACTTATCATCTTCTTTATAGCAATTTTTGTCGTTACCTATAAAATAAATACTCAAATAGAGTATGAAACAGGAAAAATAGTAGAGTTTTTAAAATCTCTTGCCAAAAAGAAAAAATCAACCTACATCTCTTCTGACTATTCTCAAGAGTTTGCTCTCATTACCAAGCTGCTTACAAAAGTTGCACAGATTATCGTCAAAAAAGAGAAGAAAAAAACAAAATACACAGAAGAGCTCAAAGCTTCTAACAAACAAAAAGATGACATTATCTCTGCCATCAGCCATGAGTTTAAAAATCCTATTGCCATCATTAACGGCTACTCGCAAACACTGCTTGAGGATGAAAATCTCAATATCACTATTCGTAAAAAATTTCTTGGTAAAATTCACAACAATGGTCAAAAACTCAGTAATCTCATAGATACACTCAGACTCTCTATGAAACTTGATGGAGACCATCAGTCCATCGCGACACAAAAGACAAATCTCTTCTCACTCACGCAAGAGTGCGCACAGAACCTGCAGCTAAACTATCCGCGACGCAGTGTTATGGTTGAGGGAGAGAGAGATGCAGAAGTAGAAGTTGATCCCACACTTTTTAGTATTGTCATTAATAACTTGATAGAAAATGCCATAAAGTACTCTGAAGATGAAGTACACGTTATCGTTTCACAGAAACAACTTGAGGTAAAAGATACCGGTATCGGAATCGCTGAACAGGACCTAAAAAACATTACAGAAAAGTTCTACAGAGTACAGCAACAACGCTGGAACAACTCTCTGGGACTCGGCCTCTTTTTGGTCAATAAAATCGTACACCTGCATCACTTTACATTGAAAATAGATTCAAAAGTGAATGCGGGCTCTACTTTTACTATCTCTTTTTAACATTAGTAAAATTTTTCCCTAACTGTAATGATTTGAAACATATCTTCTTTATGCATATTTTTTAAGCACTATTACATTAAAGGTTACAAAATATTGAGCTATACTATACGCAGATAAAATTCAGGAGA
>JALVXQ010000062.1 GCA_027038255.1 Sulfurimonas sp.
CTACAAGTGCTTTTAGAACATAGTTTACTTTCCCCACACTATAACCTAATTCATCTGCTAATGATTTTTGACTTTGTGAATGTTCTATCTTCCGCAGAACACTTAGAGTAAGCTCATCATTGTGCAATGGATTCTTCCTTAAAATTCAATTTTTGAATTATACTCTTTTTTTCATTTAATTCTCTTTGAAGCAACTCTTTTTTTTGTTGTATTTCACAATTTTTCATTAACTTTCCTAAAACAGTAATCCTAATTTTGTCCATATTTTTACGAAACCCAAGCTGTTCATCATGTCCTGCGTATTTATTAATGAGTTTTTCATCAATTAAACCTACTTTATACTTTTGCGTGATTCTTAGCCACATATCATAATCTTCACACACTTCTAAATTTTCATCAAAAAGTCCAACATCAGCTAGTATATTTTTATGCATGAGTACTGATGATGGGGCGATGTTACAGTAGGAGAGATTTTCAAGAAAGACATCTTTCCCTATTTTATGGTATTTTTTAGGGATTTTTACCTCTTTGCCATTTCGTATCCAGTTTTCTGCCGTGTAGCTCATCAAAATATCTGGATTTTGTTGATGAAATGCAATCTGTTTTTGCAATTTTTGAGGGTGAAATTCATCATCAGAGTCTAAAAATGCTATCCACTCACAGCTTGCTCTTTGTATACCTGTATTGCGTGCAGCGGAAACACCTCTGTTTTCTTGGTAGATGTATATTATTTCTGAAAAATCATTTTGTACTTGGGAAGTATCATCAGTTGAACCATCATCTACAACAATAATCTCTTTTGGCTGATGAGTTTGACTATAGAGGGAAGTGATGGCTCGTTTTAGAAGTGTATAGCGATTGTACGTGGGGATAACTACTGTTATCTCCACCTTACCAGACCTTTATCTCATTGTAAACACTATCTCTCTCAACTGGGATAAACCCACTGTTTTTTATGAGTGCCGTAAACTCCTCAACATCGACACCATTGGCACTTTTTGCACCGGCTGCGGAGTTGATGGATTCTTTTTCTATGGTCCCGTCAAGGTCATTTGCACCGAACTCTTGTGCGACAAGTGCCAAGTTTACCGTAGAAGTTACCCAATAGGCCTTAAGGTTTGGCACGTTATCAAGCACTAATCTTGCGATGGCGTAGGTTTTGAGTATCTCATTTGCTGTGATAAGTTTTTTGACATTGAGGTAGTTGTTTTGCGCTTGATAAACAAGTGGTATAAAACAGTTAAATCCACCTGTAATATCTTGTAATTCACGGATACGCATCATATGGTCGATGCGGTTCTCACGCGACTCTACATGTCCAAAGAGCATCGTTACATTTGACTTTTTCCCACGTTCATGCCATTTTCTGTGAATCTCAAACCACTGGTCCGATGTCACTTTACCTTTACAAATGTAATCTCTTACTTTCTCATCAAAAATCTCAGCACCACCACCCGGCATAGAGTCCACCCCATTTTCAACCATCAGATCAAGCACCTCATCATAAGTGAGCCCATGATGGCGTGAGAGAAAATCCACCTCAGCGGCAGTAAGCGCTTTTACATGCAACTCTGGATACTTCTCTTTTATCTTTTTAAAGATACCAAGATACCACTCCAGTGGTACGTTAGGATTGTGTGCAGAGACGATGTGCACTTCTTTGGCATCATGTGCAACGACATTATCGACTATCTGCATAATCTCTTCATGACTCATTGTGTACTGATTCGGATTTTTTCGAGTTGCAGAGTAAGCACAAAATTTACAAACATCTGCACAGACATTGGTAGGGTTAATATGACGGTTAATGTTAAAGTAGGTCTTTTTGCCATGGAGTTCCTGACGTTTTTTATCTGCCATCTCACCCAAGGTAAAAAAATCTTCATCGTAGAGTTTTAATGCTGTTTGTAAATTTAATCTATCCATTCATTTTTCCATTTATATTTTATCTTTCTCTAACTTGACAATAGATTTTTTGAAAAATGTTTTTGAGGGACTCAGACCAGCGGGAGGATTTGCTCCCTCTAAAATGTTTTTCAAAAAATCGGTATAAACTCCAAGTTAGAGCCCAGGAGCTTTCCACATTGAAGTCGTGATATTATCATCAACTAGCTTTAATTGCACTTCATAGGCTTTTTGCCATTTAATTTTCAGAGCGTCATAAACTTTTTTATTTTCCAGATTTGGCAGGTACTCTTTGTCCCAAACTACAAGCTTCTCTGCCGCATCTTCAAGGCTTTTGTATAGCTTCGTACCCACACCTGCTGCCATGGCAGCTCCCAATGCCGTTGCTTCTGTCACTTTTGGGATTTTCACTCTGCAGCCTGTTACATCTGCAACTATTTGTGACCAAAGTGCGCCTTTGCTTGCTCCCCCTGCGAAAACGATTTCACTTATTTTAACACCGCTAAATGCTTCGATTTTCTCTAGGTTGATGCTTGAGACTATGGCAGCATTTTCTTCCAGACTTCGAAACATCGCTATACGATTATATTTCTCAGCATCAAGCCCAAGATTTAAAAAGCTCGGTGCTGCATGATACCACTTCCCATACTTCATGGCATCGGAAAATATCGGTAAAATATCATACGAGCCTACAGGCACATTTTTTGCTTTTTCTTCAAGAACTGCATATACATCACAGTTGCGTGAGGATGCCTCCTCTTTTTCAAGTTCACAAAAAGCATCTCGAAACCAGCGCATAACAAGCCCACTGAAAAAGGTGATGCCTTCTGCTTGAGAGAGTCCCTCGATGACATGCGGATTGACACGAATCCCCATATCTTTCGGTGGTTTCAGAGAGCTTTTGATGTTTACAACCTGCTGCCAGAAACTACCGCCTAAAACCGCGACATCACCCTCTTTTACTACGCCAAGACCTGCAGAGCCAAGTTGCACATCACCACCGCCCATGACCACTTGCGTGAGGGAACTCAAACCCGTCTCATTTGAAGCCTTTTCACTCACAAAACCTAAAACGCTTCCCGTCTCTAAAACTTCCGGAAATATATCATCTTTTATGCCAATTTTTGAGGCCATGAAACTCTCCCACTTGCGTGAGGCAAGCGAAAAGATTCCCGTTGTTCCAGCATTACTTGGGTCGACCGCAATTTTGCCAGAGAGTCGCGCTAAGATCCAATCTCCTATCATAGAGATTTTTGCAACTTTGTTGTAGATTTCAGGTCGATTGTTTTTGAGCCACAAAAGACGTGGCAGTGCACCAAGTGCAAAGGTCTGTCCACTTTGTTCATAGAACTTTTCTTCAATTCCCGGAAATTCACTTTTGAGATACTTCACTTCTGTAGCAGCTCTTGCATCAACATTTGCCACACCCCAAAGCTCATTACCCTCTGCATCGTAAAGCACAATCCCCTCACGCATACTCGTAGCACTCAAAGCGACAATATCTTCAGTAGCTATTTTCGCTTCTACTATAGACTCTTTAATACAAGCACAGGTAAGCTCCCAATTTTTAGCAAAATCAAAGCTCATGGAATTTGGTACATCCACTTCTTCCAAGTGTGTCCACTCTTGTTGTGCAACGGAAATCTGATTACCATCTGTATCAAAAATAACGGCACGAATACTACCCGTTCCTGCGTCTATTGCTAGTAAGTATTGTTGTTTCATTTTATTGTCTTTATAATTATTACTATTAAAAAGAGAGGGAGCTACCCTCTCTTTGTGTTAGAATAGCTTGGTTAAATAACCAAGAATCAACAACAAGATTAATGCTTTTAAAAGCATAAAATAGCCTTTCTTTCAACACTCCCACCCAACACTTCCCACATTTTCCCTAAAAATAGGGCAAAAAAAAAGCCCTACCTCCAAATAAGAGGTAGAGCTTACAGTGTTGAGAGAGGGAGCTACCCTCAAGCAATAATCTTGTTTCGAGAAAATTATACCATAAAGTTATTATTTTTTCAATTTCGCCTGCTCGAGTTCCCAGTACTCCATTGCGAAGCTGTCTTTCTCACTGATGCTTTTATAACCGCCGAGTTTATCGGCACGTAGTACTGCAAGCATAGTATGTTCTACTATATCATAGATGATCTTCGCATCTTCACGACTTTTACCAAAACTGACAACGGCAAGGTTTTTGATGATCATATAGTTCGGCGCAGGATTGATCATTACCTCATCGGTCGCATACCTGTTAAAGTACTCTTTATAGGCTTCAATGTAGCGCTCGATGCCGCCGATAAGGTCAGTATCTTCCATGATGAGCGGCACGCGTTTTGTTCGGATGATATGCTCCGGTGTCAACACTCCTCTGCTTGCAAACTCATGCAGATTTGGCTGAGATGCATAAAAAGCAGCAAGCGGTGTCTGGTTGATGCCGATGTGCACTTCATGCCCTTTATACTCACTCATTGTCTTCACAACACGCCCAATATCACAGTCACTATGCACATATTTATGCACAATCTCCACCGTTGCATTTTCATCTAAGAACTGTTCTGCTTTTGTTACGGCGTCTATCATTTTTGTGTACGACTTTTTCGCATCGTCATCAAAAGTAAAGATGCCGTGATTGTGCAGAATTATTCCATCTATCTCATTCCAGTTTAGATTTTTTGTCATTTTGTAAATCTTATGAGCAAGTTCAAAACCAGGCATCACATAGTCTACTATCAAAAAGTTTGGAAAGAGTTTGACGATGTGCTCATCACCATCTACAGAGTTTGAAACAGTCACAATTGCATCTGCATGCGTATGATCGACAAACTTGTAAGGAATGAGTGCGTGTAAAATCGCCTCTACAGATGGATTTGGTGCGGATGCATTCATCATCGCCTCTTTTTGACGTGCAACCATCTCGGAGTCACTCAAAGACTCCTCTTGTGCCATCTCTAAAAGGTCATCTAAACGCACAGGTGCAAAACCTTCGGCTTTAATGTCTGCCAAGTTCCAGCCACTCCCCTTTACACGTAAAACATCTATCCCGTCCATATCCCCTTTTACAGAAGTATTGCCTCCGCCATGAAGAACTAATTCATCATTAGAGCCTAAGAGGTTTGATGTATAGACACGTAGGTCCAGATTACTCTTGCACTTTGCCGCTTCACTGTCATTAAATAAATTATCCATCCCTTTAGCCCAATACTTCTAATTCATCGGTATATTTTTTCTCACAATAAGGCTCATAACTTGCTTTATAGACTGCGTAGTGTTCTGAAGTTTTGTGCCCATCAAGTGCTGCTTCATTCTCCCATGTCTCTACTGCCATAAACTTTCGTCTATTGTTTTCATATTGAAATATCTCATAAAAGAGACACCCTTTTTCTGCTTTACTTGGTTTTACCATAGCAGAGAGCAGCTCTTTCATCTTTTCATCACAACCCTCTTTTGCGATAAATGTCACCCTTTTTGTTATCGTCATTTTCTTTCCCCTTTTCCCTTTTTACATATAAAAAATATTTTAAAGAGAGATTATATCAAAAATTCAATATAATAATATATGGACTTATTATTACAAATAGAAAATATTATAGAGAAGAAGGGCTCAGACTTTGAGCTTTCAAAACTTTTTAAACAATACATCAAAGAGTACAAAGAATCACTGCCTGAGCTTTTTAAAAAGAATCAAGGGAAAGATTTTTTAGTTAAGCACACAAAACAGCTTGATTCTATCATCACACTGATGTATAAAACCGTTCTACGCAGACTCTTTGGAAACTTTCTTCCGATGCGCTCACAGATTCCCATCGCCATTATCGCACTTGGAAGTTACGGGCGGGAACAGCTCTGTGTGCATAGTGACATTGACCTGCTCATTGTCTATGAAAAAATCGAAGGCTACAATAGTGAGCTCATCATTGAAAAACTTTTCTACCTTGCGCTTGATGCCGGCATGAAACTCGGTCACAGAGTGCATGAGGTCGGCGACCTTTTTAAAGCGGCGAATGAAGACATCACCATCCGCACCTCTTTAATGGAAGCACGTTTTGTCACAGGTTCGCCTTTTATCTGGCATGCGACACAAAGAGAACTCAACAAGGTACGCAGCTACAAACAAAAAGAGTTTATCTTGGCAAAGATAGAAGAGGCACAGATTCGCCGTAAAAAGTACCCGATATCTATGCAGCCAAATATCAAAGAAGGTGTCGGTGGTCTCCGTGATTCTCAGCTTATTTTTTGGATTGCCAAAACCATCTACAATGTGAACAGCAGCAAAGATTTAAGCGGAGAAGTTTTTTCAGATGAGGAATACAGAGAGTTTCGCGTGGCACTGGAGCTGCTCTACCGTGTGCGAAGTGCCCTGCATCTCATCACAGGAAAGCAAGAAGACAAACTGCTGTTAGAGTACATTCCCCAAGTGAGTCAGCTTTTAGGTTTTAAAGATCAGCAAAAACTGGCGACAAAAGTTCTTGAGGCCGGATGGCGTATCAATAACTTCACGCAGATATTTGTCAAAAAAATGGTGCGTCCTTTTATTGTCGACAGAGCCTACATCAAAAAGTTCAAACATGCACGCATTCAAAAAGGAATCTACCTCTTAGATGACAGGCTCTTTGCCTCATATAATCTCAAACCGCTTCCGGTCACTGAACTGCTTGAGATTTTAATAAACTTAGAGGACAGAGACTACCGATTTGACGCAGGTTTTCTCAATCAATTCACATATACAAACATACCGCATCCACTGACAAAAAACACATACCTTGAACTAAAAAAGCTCCTTCAAAAAAGACATATTGCTTCGTTTCTAAAACTCTTTTACGATGCCGGAATTTTACAGCAGCTCTTTGCTAATTTCAAAAAAGTAATGCATCTGCCACAGTTTGACGGTTATCACCACTACCCTGTAGATTTGCACTCCATAAAATGTGTACAGGCCTTGGAAAATATAAAAGAGAATTTTATAGCTGAACTTTTCAGCGAACTGAGTGAAGAAGAGAAACTGCTTTTAAAAGTTGTTGTATTTTTCCATGATACAGGAAAGGGAAGAAAACAGGACCACAGTGAGGTTGGTGCAAAACTTATAGCACAGTTTGCAAAACAGATTGAACTCTCGGAGGATTTGACAGCACGTGCCGTTACACTTGTCAAACAACACATTCTCATGAGCAACTTTGCTTTTAAAGAGAATATACATAATGAAAAAACACTCTACAAATTCATGTCAAAAGTCGGCGATGCCAAAAATCTCAAACTGCTCTATATTTTGACATATGCAGATATCAACGGAGTTGGCGGCGATACATACAACTCTTTTAACTCCAAACTTCTCTACGACCTCTACAAAAATGCCCTTGAAATAGCTGAGAACACGGAGCGCATTACTGATGCCAAAAAACGTCTTATCATTGAAAAAAGAGTTAAAAATCTTGCTGAGTTTAAAGAGTTGCCACGACTGATGCAAAAAAAGATTTTGTCCATCGAGTCAAATCTCTTTTTCTTTAAACATACACCACAGGATATTCTTGACATTGCCAAAAAAGCAAGAGAAACAGACCGATACAGTTTTACAACAAAAAACAAAAACTCTCTGACTATTGAGATATACAGACGTATTCCGCTTAATCTTGGCTATCTGCTCTCAGCACTCCTGCATCTTGATGTCGCATCTATGGAGATATTTACACTGTTTGATGATATCAAGTACTTTAAAATCGACTTCATTAAAAATGTAAAAGGCAATGAACTTGTGGAGGTTCAAGACATCATAGATAATGCTTTTGACATGAGCCGTGAAGTACATCTTAAAGAGGTCAAGATTAAAAAAGATGAGATAAAGATCGACTGTGAACACTCAAAAACCCACGCCGAGCTTACCATCAATACGCAAAATCAAATGGGACTCATCGCCTCTGTTATGCATAAGTTTGAAGAGATGCAGATCAACATTATCACTGCGAAGATTCACTCAAGTAAGCATAAAGTACGGGACAGCTTTTTAATGGAAAAACAACACAAGATATGCGATAATGTCCAAAAAATTTACAAAATTTTATCAAATGAAAAATAAAAGGCTTTTTTTATGTGCGGAATAGTTGGTTACATCGGTCAAAAGAACACAAAAGAGATTTTACTTGAAGGACTCAAAGAGTTAGAGTACAGAGGCTATGATTCTGCCGGTATTGCAGTTTTAAGTGAGGGTGCTTTTAACAGCTTTAAAGCAACTGGAAAACTTGTCAACTTAGAGGCAAAGACAAAAGATTTTCATACAGATAAATTTGCAGTAGGCATTGGACATACTCGCTGGGCCACGCATGGAAAACCAACAGAGCTCAATGCCCATCCTCATGTCGGTCACAACTCTTATGTCGTACATAACGGCATTATAGAAAACTATGCTCAGCTGAAAAAAGAACTTATCAATGAAGGTGTGACTTTTCTTTCTCAAACCGATACAGAAGTCATAGTCCATCAGTTTGAAAAAAACCTCAAGAATGCAAAAAATGCTTTTGAAGCCTTTGAAAAAACCATCACTGAGCTAGAAGGTGCCTATGCAATTTTACTCGTTACAAAAGAGGAAGAAGAGAAAATTTTCTTTGCAAAAAATGGCTCCCCAATGCTTGTTGGAATCAATGAAGATGATGAAAAATATTTTGCATCTTCTGACACACCGCTCATCGGTCACGCAATAGAGGTGAACTATTTTGAAGATGGAGATTATGGGTATGTCTCTGCCGATGAAATTGTCATCTATGATAAAAAAGGCAATAAAAAAGAGCCAAACTTTGTTAAACTCACAACCAACAGACTCTCTGCACAAAAAGACGGGTATCGCTTCTTCATGGAAAAAGAGATATATGAGCAGAGTGATGTCATCGCAGATACACTTCTTGGACGCGTGAGCGAAAAAGAGGTGTTCTTTGAAGAAATCGATGCTGCACTTTTTGAGGGCATCAATGAGATAAAACTTTGTGCCTGTGGAACATCTT
Organism: Sulfurimonas sp.; assembly: GCA_027038255.1. GTDB lineage: Bacteria > Campylobacterota > Campylobacteria > Campylobacterales > Sulfurimonadaceae > Sulfurimonas. The sequence continues at coordinate 8,892 of JALVXQ010000062.1, forward strand.
ACCATGCAGCACTGACCGCTTCATATATGTTTGAGCGTTACTCAAAAGTAAAAACTTCTGTAGAAATCGCATCAGAGTTTCGTTACCGTGAACCGATTATGACAAAAGATACTCTCTTTGTTGTCATCTCTCAAAGTGGTGAGACTGCTGACACACTAGAAACGCTAAAGATGGCAAAAAGTGCAGGTCTGAAAACACTGGTCATCTGTAATGTGGACAACTCTTCTATGGTACGTCTGGCAGATGCAACGATACTCACACGCGCAGGTGTTGAAAAAGGTGTTGCATCAACCAAAGCCTTTGCTACACAGGTCACAGTTTTTTGGATGCTTTCACTCTACCTTGCCAAACTCAAAAATGCTCTCACGCAGACAGCTATAGAAAAACAGCTTGAACTTCTACGGGCTCTACCAGTTTGTCTGAAAGTAGAAGACAGCATGCATGAACGCATCAAAAGACTCTCTAAACGTTACCTCCATGGACATGGATTCTTCTTCATCGGCCGCGATATATTTTTTCCATTGGCGTTAGAGGGTGCGCTCAAACTCAAAGAGATAAGCTATCTTCACGCAGAGGGATACCCAAGTGGTGAGATGAAGCATGGTCCTATTGCCTTGGCTGATCCGGAACTCTTTACCATCGCCCTCCTTCCAAAACATCTTTTGTATGAAAAATCACGTAGTAATGTGGAAGAGTTAAGTGCAAGAGATTCTACAATCTGTGCCATTAGCCCAATAGCATTTGATAAAGCAGATGATTTTATTCAAACAAAAGAACAAAAAGATTATATGTTGGAGTTTTTTGAGATGATGGTAGTTGTGCAACTACTCTCTTTAGAAATTTCTGTAAGACTCGGAAATGATGTCGATATGCCAAGAAATCTTGCAAAATCTGTAACAGTTGAATAGGAAAAATGTCTAACCATAAACATCAGAGTTAAAATCAAAAGAGTGGTGTAATTGCAAGGGCTGAAAGAGGAAGCGTACTCACGTACGTGACGAAAGAAGCAACGCAGCGAGTGCGCCGCTATTTTGCTTCTACTTAGCTACAGCCGCAACCGCCGCCACTACTTTGTGGTGCTGAAGAAGCTCCACCAGTAGAACATGCAGAAACACCTGGAGGTGTTGTTGGTTGGACTGCTTGGTTATCTACTCCACCATTTGCATTAATCTCTTCAATAGTTGCCCAGATAGACTCAGCTGCTTGCATATAGCGTTTTGCTGATTCTGAAGTCGGTGCTACGAAAGTGATAGGTTTCCCTTCATCACCACCCGTTCTGATAGCCGGTTCAATAGGGATTTCAGTGATAACTTTAGTGTCGAACTCTTTTGCCATTGGCTCAGAAGTTCCTTTTCCAAAGATATCATACTCAACACCTGTGTCTGGTGCGATAAATCCACTCATATTTTCAATAATTCCAGCGATTGGAATATTGAGTTTTTTGAACATATCTAATGAACGACGAGAGTCATCAAGTGAAACACCCTGTGGTGTTGTAACTGTAAGACCTGCCGTTACCGGTACAGACTGAGCAAGTGTAAGTTGAGCATCACCAGTTCCCGGTGGCATATCAATTACAAGTACATCCAGCTCTGACCATAGAATGTCACGTAAGAACTGCTCAATAGCTTTCATAATCATAGCACCACGCCAGATTAAAGATTGTCCTTGTTCCATCAGTGAACCCATAGACATAATTTCAATGCCATACGCTTTAATTGGAAGCACTTTGTTTCCGTTTACTTCAGGTTTTACATCTGCTATACCCATCATACGAGGAATATTTGGACCATAGATGTCAGCATCTAAAAGACCGACTTTTTTACCTTGCTGCGCAAGAGCGATAGCAATATTTACAGAAGTAGTAGATTTACCAACGCCGCCTTTTCCAGAACTTACCATCAAGAAGTTTTTTACTTGTGGAGCGATATTTTTACCATGAGAAGAACTCTCTCTTGGCATTACAGGTGCTTTTACATTTACAGTAATATTCTCAGCTCCCTCTCTCATTAACTCAGCAGTAGCTTCATCTTTGATCTGCCCAGCCACTTCTGGTGCACTTGATGTGATATCAACAGTTACGCTTACATCACTACCGTTTACAACTATATCTTTAACAAAACCAAAAGTTACGATATCCTTAGTAAAACCTGGATACATAACTTTTGAAAGTGCTGATTTTACAATTTCTTCAGTCATTTGAACTATTTCCTTTAATTTATTTCATAAATTTAAGGGAACCATTTTTATTCCCTTTTAATTACGGTATCGGAAATAATTCCGCTACCTACGTTAACACTAGGTTCTCTTCGGCAGAGAGCCCAAGGCACTAGTGCCTTTTATTCAGTAAAGAATAATTTTCGAAGTGTATCATATCTAAATAAGACAAATATTGTCTTATTTTAAATCAATTTCTTTTAAAAGTTGATTTAAGCTAAAAGAGCTGCCTCTTCTTCGGCCTCTTTTAGTTTTGCATCTGCTGCTATTTGCGCAATTGCTTCTGGATTATCCATAATCTCTTGCGTGATTTTGTATGAACAAAATTTTGGTCCACACATAGAACAGAACTCTGCTTCTTTAAATACATCCTGAGGAAGCGTCTCATCATGGTACTCACGAGCACGTTCAGAGTCAAGTGCGAGTTCAAACTGCTTTTCCCAATCAAATGTATAACGTGCATCACTCATTGCATCATCAATGTCACGTGCACCTTTACGTCCACGGGCAATATCTGCAGCATGTGCTGCAATTTTATACGCAATGATACCCTCTCGCACATCCTCAGCATTTGGAAGACCCAAGTGCTCTTTTGGTGTTACATAACAAAGCATACTAGCACCATGCCATCCACCGACAGCTGCACCAATAGCAGAAGAGATATGATCATATCCCGCTGCGATGTCAGTAACTAACGGCCCTAAGATGTAAAAAGGCGCTTCATGACAAAGCTCACGCTGAATCTTCATATTTCGCTCAATTTGATTAAGCGGAACATGTCCCGGACCTTCAATCATAACCTGAACATTTTTCTCCCAAGCACGGAGTGTCAACTCCCCAAGCACTTTAAGCTCACCTAGCTGTGCATCGTCACTTGCATCGGCAAGACAACCCGGACGAAGAGAATCGCCCAAGGAAAGAGAAACATCATATTTTGCACAGATGTCTAAAATATCATCAAATGCAGAGTAAAAAGGGTTTTCTCTATGGTAATGCATCATCCACGCAGCCATTAAAGATCCGCCACGAGAAACGATTCCCATCTTACGTTTTGCAACTTTAGGCATAGTCTCCAGCAAGAAACCTGCGTGAATCGTAAAGTATGATACCCCCTGCTTTGCCTGACGCTCAAGCACTTCAAGCATAACTTCTATGCTTAAGTCCTCAATCTTATTCCCTACATCATGTAAAATTTGATAAATTGGCACTGTTCCGATTGGAATTTTAGAGTTGGCAATAACAGCCTTTCTAATCTCATCCAAATCCCCACCTGTGCTTAAATCCATCGCGGTATCTGCTTTATAGTGTTGAGAAACCTGTACTTTTTCAACTTCTCCCATTACATCAGATGCAATTGCTGATGAACCAATATTTGCATTTATCTTACATTTACTTGCAATTCCTATGGCCATTGGCTCGAGTGAAGTGTGATTCACATTCGCCGGTATAATTAATCTTCCTCTTGCTATCTCACTCCGAACAAGTTCAGGAGACAAATCTTCTACTTTTGCGACATATTCCATCTCTTGCGTGATGATGCCCTGTTTCGCGTAATACATCTGTGTTCTCACAGTATCGTTCTCGCGCTCTTTTACCCATGAAGATCTCATAAGTCTCTCCTCTAATTGTATATATATGATGGAAATATAATCAAATAAAGTTAATCTAATATAAAGTCAGGAGAATATTAAAGGAACTAATATGCTCTTTAAGATTAAAAAAGCTTTGGATGTGTATAATTTCGTAACACTTTTACAGCAGAGGAGACTTTTTGTCTGATTTGACACTTATTTTACTTGCTGCAGGCACGTCAAGCCGTTTTGCCCAAGATGTTAAAAAGCAGTGGCTTCGCATTGACCATAAGCCTTTGTGGCAATTTGTAGCAGATAACTTGAAAAAATCCAACTTTTTTTCTCAAATTATTATTGTCGGCTCAGCAGATGAAATCGACTTTATGCAGCAGTATGCTTCATATGATTTTATTGCCGGTGGTGCCTCGCGACAAGAGTCACTTCAAAATGCCCTTGGACTTGTCTCAAACGAGTATGTTCTTGTTAGTGATATAGCACGTGCATGTATATCATCAGAGATGTTAGAGCGCATCATATCTGCAAAAGAGTCTGCGGACTGTATCGTCCCTTATCTTCCTGTAACAGATACCGTAGTGTATCAAAATGAAACAATTAAGAGAGAGGAAGTAAAAAGAGTTCAGACTCCGCAACTCTCAAAAACAAAAATCTTAAAAGCTGCTCTTGACACACATCAAACATTTACAGATGAGAGTAGTGCTATAGTAGCATATGGGGGAAGCCGTGCCTTTGTTTTAGGTGAAGACAATGCCCATAAAATCACTTATGCTGCGGATTTAAATAAAATCCCCTGCTTAAATGCGCCATCAACTGATACGCTTAGCGGGAATGGCTTTGACGTACATGCTTTTGATGAGAAAGGTGAAATGTGGCTTGGCGGCGTGAAAATAGCGTCAGACTTTGGATTTAAAGCACACAGTGACGGAGATGTAGCCATTCACGCGCTCATAGATGCACTTTTAGGTGCAGCCGGAATGGGTGACATTGGAATGCTCTTTCCTGACAATGATGCAAGATACAAAAACGTAGACTCTAAAGAGTTACTTGCAAGTGTGGTCAACAAACTTTATAATTTTGGTTTTGTCATAGTAAATGCCGACATCACTATAGCTGCACAAACTCCTCGACTTGGAGCGTACAAACTTCAAATGCGAAGAGTTTTGGCAGATATTTTACATATTGATGCATCACGCATGAATATCAAAGCAACAACAACAGAAAAACTTGGCTTCATAGGCAGAAGTGAAGGAGTTGGCGTAATTGCCAATGCAAATTTAAAATACTTAAACTGGAAAACGATAGGATAAAATGAAGATATTAATTATAGAAAACGAAGTATATTTAGCGCAAAGTATTGCAACAAAACTTGGAGAGCTTGGTCATGTCTGTGAAATGTGCACCTCTACAAAAGATGCAATTAGAAGCAACAGTTATGATGTAGTACTTCTTTCAACAAACATTAACGGGCAAGATTTCAACCCTGTCATAGAAACATTTAAAAATTCCATCGTCATTTTAATGGTTTCATATATCTCTAATGACACTGTTTCAAAACCTCTCAGTGCAGGAGCAAAAGATTACATACTCAAACCTTTTATGATTGAAGAGCTTGTCCGCAAGATTGACCACTACCAAGATTATGAAAAACTTAAAAAAAGAAATGATGCCTATGAAAAATATTTGGCGCATACCTTTGTAAATGCAAAACACGGGCAGGATTTAGAGACTCTGGAGCTCCCTCTTTTTGTCTCTTCAAATTTTCAAAAGTATGCAGATGCTTTTGCATTTGAATATGCTCAAAAACAGAATCTTCCTATAAATTTCATCTCCTTGAGTGATTCAAAAGCAATAAGTGAAATCGAATCACTTGCGGAAAACACCCTTATATACATCATAGATTACCAAACACTTAAAAAAGCAGATAAAAAACTTTTTTGCGATGTCATAGCAGGGAAAAAAGCCATTATACTCAGCAGTGACAAAATAGAAGATGTAGCCTACCCTGTCATTGAGATAAAGAGCGAAAGCAATGTTTTTGATAAAGGAGAAATTCTTCCTATTGAAGATTATGTAAAATTTATAGTCCTTAATTATCAGCATAAATATCCAGATACAGAACTTTCCAAAAAATTGGGAATCAGCCGTAAAAGTTTATGGGAAAAGCGTAAAAAGTATGACATCGTCAAGAAAAAATAAAACCCTCTATATTGATAAAGAGGCGGCTTCAGCACTAGAGCTTGTAGATGATGGCTTACTGACACCTGTTACAAAACTGATGAATGAAGCAGAATCCCAAGAAGTTTTAAAAACGGGACTCATTGACGGAAAATCTTTTCCCTTCCCTTTTATCTTAGCACCTTCCGGCAATCGTAATGAAAAAATTATAAGCTCCTTAGAAGTAGGTGAAGAGCTTACAATTTTATGTGACGGTGAAAAGTTTGCAACACTTACAGTAGATTCAACTTTTGAAATAGACCCAAAAGTAAGAGTCAAGCATATCTATGGAACAGATGACCTCTCTCATCCGGGTGTTATGGCAACCATAAAACGAATCGGCCATTGGGCTGTCAGTGGCAACTATACAATACTCAATAAAAAAGAGAACAGTAATAAAAAAAATATT
>JALVXQ010000063.1 GCA_027038255.1 Sulfurimonas sp.
CGAAGTAGTCATTGCCATACTCGATGATACCTTTTGGATCTGTTTTAGAGACAATGTATCGTTTAGGATTTAATTTTATTTCGTTCTTTGTAGGTGTAGGACTGGACATATAAAGAGCTCCTTTGAAAAATTTTAGAAAAAGTATATACTTTTATTTATTAAATATATGTAATAATAGTATTAAAAATAGTATTTTATTATAATAAGGACAATTGGATGACAAAAGAGGACACAATTGAATCTATAAAAAAAGCAAGAGAAGCTCATATATTGCAAATGGATAAAATAGCAGCTATTATTAATGGAAAAAATATTGATAATCCTACTGCTGTTTCAAAAAAAGATTGTGATTTTGGTCATTGGATTTATGATGACAGCAATCATGTGAAAAGAGTTATTGGAAGCCAGTTTTATGAAAAACTTGAGAGACAACATGAACAATGGCATTTGGAATATTTTAAAATTTATGAGATATTTTTTAGAGGAAATAAAAAAGGATTTTTATCAAAACTTTTAGGAGGTAATAGTGTTGATACTTTAGAGCTTGATAAAGCAAAGCTCTATTATAGTGAGCTCAAAGTGACAACAGAAGAGTTGTTAAAGATTTTGGCTGCTGCTGAGAGACGGTTGGGAGCTTTGAGTGAAGCTAAGTTCGATTAGCCTCTAAAAGACCTGTTATTTCTTCGCTCTTCAGAGGTTTTGAGTAGTAATAGCCTTGAATATATTCACATCTGTTTTGAACTATAAAATCTCTCTGCTCCTTTGTCTCAACACCCTCTGCAATGAGTTTTAAATTTAAACTTTTTCCGAGTGCTATGATAGCTTTCGTAATGGCAATATCATCTTCATTTTTTGGAATATCTCGAATGAAAGATTGATCAATTTTAAGTTTGTTTAGAGGGAGTTTTTTAAGATAAGAGAGGGATGAGTACCCCGTTCCAAAATCATCTATGGCTATCTCTATACCCAGTTTATTAAGACGAGAAAGTTTTCTAATGGACTGCTCCGGATTGGACATGACCTGCCCCTCTGTGACCTCTAGCTCGAGCCAAGAAGCTTTAAAATTGTACCTATCCATTGTCTCAAGCAAGTCAGTAATAAAATTGTTTTCATTGAGTTGACGCATAGAGAGGTTAAGTGCAAGCACTCCAGGATTGAAACCTTTTTTATACCACTGGCTGAACTGCTCCATAGCCTGCTGCATGACAAGTTTGTCAATCTCAATAATGAGACCACTCTCCTGGGCTAAAGGTATGAACTCTCCCGGGGCGATAATGCCGACATGCGGATGTATCCATCTCACAAGTGCTTCCATACCTACAATAGTCTCTTTTTGTGCATCATATTGTGGTTGAAAATAGGCTTCGAACTGTTTTTCTTTTACGGCAACTCTGAGGCTATTTTCTAAAACAACCCTTTGGAAAGCCTGTTGGGTCATCTCTGAAGAGTAGAATTGAAAATTATTACGCCCCTCTTCTTTTGCTTTATACATAGCGGTATCTGCAAACTTTATGAGATCATTTTGTGTGCTGGCATCATCAGGATATGTGCTAATTCCAATACTTGAAGAGATATGAAGTGTATGGTGTTTTGTAACAAGTGGTTTTTTCATACTGTTTATCAGTTTTTGTGCTACTTTTGCTATGTCTTTTTTAGTTTTTATGTTTTTAAGTATGACAGTAAATTCATCTCCGCCGAGACGCGAAAGGGTATCTTCTTCCCGGAGTATGGTTTGAAATCTTTTGGCTGTTTCTATGAGAACTTCATCCCCAATATGATGCCCAAGTGAATCATTGATCTTTTTAAATTGATCAAGATCTATAAAAAGTAGAGCAAATTTTTGTTTGTAACGTTTGGATGCAATGATGACTTGTTGGAGCCTATCTTTAAAAAGCGTGCGATTTGGCAGTCCTGTAAGGGTGTCATGGTATGCTTGATACTCCATAAGTTCTGCCTGTTTTTTATGCTCTTGTGCAAGTTGAACAATTTCGCTGATGTCTGTATCAAAGATAACAGCAGCATCCTGTCCGTGGTATGTAAGCTGATAGATATATGATTGAACATGATACTCTGTTTTATCTTTTCGCTGATGGACAGTACGATGTAGAATCTTCTCTCCTTGTTCTATCTTTTTTTGTAAATAGGTAATTTCACTTTTTCCTAGATAAGGATTGATATCATGGACAGTTTTTTGAAGCATCTCCTCGTTTGTATAGCCCAAGGCTTTGCAGGCGCCTTTGTTTACATAGAGATAACGGTGTGTTTTGGCATCAATGATGTAAATTTCATTAGAGGAGTATTCTAAGATTGTGGAGAGTTCTTTTGCTTCTTCTTTTATATTTGTAATCTCTGTAATATTTTGGGTTGTACCTATGAGTTTTAGGGGTTTTTTATTCTCATCGAAAATTACGCGTCCATTTATAAAAAGATCAATAACAGTACCATCTTTTCTATGTGCTTTACAGGTACACTTAAGTACTTTTCCTGTTTGAATAGCTTCTTGGAGCAGAGCTTTGACATCGGCGACATATTCTGGAAAAAGCATGGAAAAAAATGTATCAATGGTGACCTGCATACCCTCTTTCAAACCATAAATCTTATAGCTCTCTTTAGACCAGATGGATTTTTTTGTTTTGAGGTCAATTTCCCAGCTTCCAAGTCCCGCAATCTCTTCAAATTGTCTGAGAACATTCTCTCTTGCTTTGAGTTTTTTTAAGGCAATGTCGGGGGCGTCATTTTTGATATCTATGGGCATACTTTACTCTTTAAAGAAGATGTCCCATCGCATCGCGTTTGACATCAAGATAGGCTTCATTATGTTTGTTGGGTGTCATGATTATGGGGATTCGCTCGACTATTTCAATGCCACTGATTGAGTTTATTTTATCTGGATTATTTGTTAAAAGTTTAATCTTTTGAATATTGTAATGATTTAATATAAAGGTAACTGCCTCATAGGTGCGTTCATCTGCTGCAAACCCAAGCTGGTGATTTGCCTCAACGGTATTGAGTCCCTTGTCTTGCAGAGCATAGGCATTTATCTTATTGAGAAGTCCGATGTCTCTGCCTTCTTGGCGCAGGTAGATAACCATGCCTCCCGTTTCGTCTGCCATCTTCAAACCATACTCAAGCTGGTCTCTGCAGTCGCATTTTAAACTGCCAATAGCATCACCGGTCAAACACTCTGAGTGAACTCTTACGATGGGTACTTCTGCTAACTCTTTTGCGCAGATAACAAGATGCTCTTTTTGTCCCTGTTTAAAAGCCTGTACTTTGAACTCCCCAAAGCGGGATGGTAAATTTGCTATGTCTGAAATTTTTATATTCATTAATTTAATCTTTAAAATGTTAAAATACTATCATTATTATTATAGCAAAAAAAGGTTTAAGAATGTTTCAAAGATTTCGTCGTACCCGTTTAAATCAACATTTAAGAGCGTTAGTTCGAGAGACGCATGTCAGCACAGATGATTTTATCTACCCTCTTTTTATTAGAAGCGGTGAGGGAATTAAAACAGAAGTGGCCTCTATGCCGGGTGTTTATCAGATGAGTTTGGATGTTGCAATTGATGAGTGTGCAGAGTTGAAAAAGTTGGGTCTTTACTCTATTATTTTGTTTGGAATTCCTGATGTAAAAGACTCTGTTGGGAGTGATGCACTCTGTGAACACGGCATCATCGCAACGGCTGTGCGTGAGATAAAAAAAGCTCATCCTGATATGTTTGTTGTAACAGACTTGTGTTTTTGTGAATATACAGATCATGGACACTGTGGTATCATTGATGAAGAAAAAGAGACTGTTGATAATGATGCGACTCTGGAGATTTCTGGGCAGCAGGCCGTTGTTCATGCTAAAGCAGGTGCTGATATGATAGCGCCTTCGGGGATGATGGACGGCATCATTGAAACACTGCGTGAGGCACTTGACGGAGCAGGGTATGCAGATTTGCCGATTATGTCCTACTCGACAAAGTTCGCTTCAGGTTACTATGGACCGTTTCGTGATGTAGCGGAATCAACACCGAGTTTTGGTGATCGTGCATCGTATCAGATGGATCCGGCTAACCGTCGAGAAGCGATTGCTGAGAGCATCTCAGATGAAGCACAGGGCGCAGATGTTTTGATGGTAAAACCGGCTCTCGCTTACTTAGATATAGTGCGTGAAATAAAAGACAACACCTCTTTACCGATGGCAGTTTACAATGTAAGCGGTGAATATGCAATGTTGAAATTTGCCGGTATGAATGATTTAATCGATTATGAGCGTGTTGTTATGGAGACTATGGTGGCATTTAAACGTGCCGGTGCAGACATAATCATCTCATACCATGCAAAAGAGGTAGCAAAAATGCTACAAAATGGTTAAATTAACCAAAACTATAATAAAATAGAGATAGATAAAAAAATTTAGGATAAAAGCCGTGAGACATTTTTTAACACTCAAAGACTTTACAAAAGAAGAGATTTTAGAGATTATAGATCTTGGACTCAAGATAAAAAAAGATTTAAAAGCCGGAAAATATAATGGTGAGTTAGAGCATAAAACACTTGCTATGATTTTTGAGAAAAGCTCGACACGTACACGAGTCAGCTTTGAAACAGGTATGTTTCAACTTGGCGGTCATGCACTTTTTCTTTCAAACCGTGACATTCATTTAGGACGGGGTGAACCTGTAAAAGATACGGCAAGAGTCATATCCCGCATGTGTGATATGGTTATGATACGTACTTTTGAACATAGTATGATAGAAGAGTTTGCAGCATACTCCAAAGTACCGGTTGTTAATGGTCTTACAGACTCCTATCATCCTGTACAGCTTTTAGCAGATTATATGACAATGATAGAGTACGGTGTGGCTGAAAATGCTGTGGTCGCTTACATCGGAGATGGAAACAACATGACAAACTCCTGGCTGATGCTTGCAGCAAAACTTGGTTTTGAACTTCGCATTGCTACACCAAAAGGTTACGAAGTAGAGAGTACAGTACTCCGCGATGCACTGGATTTTGCAAAAGAGAGCGGTGCTGTTATAAAAGTGATGAATGACCCAAAAGAAGCAGTGAAGGGGGCTACTCTTGTAACAACGGATACATGGGCTTCTATGGGACAAGAGGATGAAAAGGAGCAGCGAATTCTAGATTTTGAAGGTTTTATGGTTGATGGATTGATGATGTGCTTAGCTGACAGAGATGCAAAATTTCTCCACTGTTTACCGGCATACCGTGGTCAGGAAGTAAGTGAAGAGATTTTAGAATCACATGCAGATATCGTTTTTTCTGAAGCAGAAAACCGACTTCACGCGCAAAAAGGACTTATGGTCTGGTTAGATAGACAAAGGGGTTAAAACCACCCTTTTGCATCTTCCATAATTGCTTTGTTGCTTGTATCGTAAGCTTTTATTATAGCAGAAATCAATTTTGTTCCATTGTCAAAATATTTATCTGCATCAACTTCTTTTGGGTTAACTAGGAGCTTTTTCTCTGCAGATGCACTGTATGCTTTGACACCTTTGTTTATAGCTGTAAGTTCACTGTTGATTTGTTGAGGCAGTTGATTTGGATATTTAGCAATGAGTTGCGTCATACTCTCTTGAAGTTTCTTATTGAGAGATTGCAACTCATAGGAGAGTGCTTTCATATCTTGAATTTGCTCTTTTGTAACTTTTCCTTTTGCTGCAATTCCCGCACCCATACCGCGTAAGCGTCCTGTGTACTCTGTCATTGGAAGCATTATTTCCATCATGACAGAAGATATCTCTTTTCCAAATGGTGTTAAATCTTTTGCAAATCTTTTACTGACACTCTGTGCTAGCATAAGAGTTTGCTCTATCTGCTCTGTATACGCGGCAAATGTTGTTTGAGCTTTTTGCTTGAAAGCTTTACGGTTTAATTTGATAAGTGCCTGTGAGATTGCTGTCGCTCTTGAGTTTATGACCGGATCAGTTGCCAGTGGGAGTGATTCCATATTGCCGATGGCTGCTTTCATGTCATCTCTGTTGGCAAAAACAAGTAGCATGGCAGCTGTATTTCCATTGAGGTAAGAGTTTGTTAAACCCCTCGTTTTTTGAGTGGCTAAAATTAAGTTTTTTAGACTCTCAATGTATTTGCTTGTGTTAGCTTGCTCTTCATTGCTAAAGAGTGATTTCGCCTGAAGATTAAAAATTAAAAGTAAAATAAGTAAAAGTGAACGCATTGTGACTTCCTGTGTTTGTTGTAAGATGTTACTGTTGTAATGCGTTATTGTACCTAATTAACTTAATTAATACCTTATGCCAGTAACAGATCGTATTGTTTCTATCATTGGGAGCGCAACTTCTTTTGCTTTTGTCGCACCATAGTCCAAGATATCACGTACTTCATCCTGATGTGCTTTATAGTACTCTCTTTTTTCTCTGTAAGGCTTAAAATATTCCCAGATAACATCATGCAAGTAGAGTTTAAAGTGACCATGCCCTTCGCCGCCACGCTTGTAGCGCTCTTGCAGTTCCTTGCACTCATTCTCATTTAAAAAGAGTTTTGCCATATTGTAAACATTACAGTTTTCATGCTCTTTTGGCTCTTCCATTGGTACATTTTCAGTCACTATTTTTTTAATGGTTTTGAGCTGTTTTTTCTCTTCGCCAAATATATTTACCGTGTTGTTATAGCTTTTTGACATTTTTTGTCCATCTATTCCCGGTACTGTTGCCACATTTTCTTCTATTTTAAAGGTCGGCAGTTTGAAAATTTCACCATATTCATTGTTGAACTTAATGGCGATATCACGCGCGATTTCAACGTGTTGTATCTGGTCCTTTCCAACAGGGATGATGTCAGGAGAGTAAAGAAGAATGTCTGCAGCCATTAATACAGGATAGGAAAAAAGTGAATGGTTTGCCGCAATTCCTTTTGCTGTTTTGTCCTTATAACTGTGTGCACGTTCAAGCAGTCCCATAGGGGTAAACGCAGAGAGTACCCAGTAGAGTTCAAGTACATCTTTTACATCTGATTGTACCCAAAAAGTTGACTTTTTTGGATCTATCCCTAAAGAGAGAAAGTCAGTTGCTGTCTGCATAGTAAGCTCTGCAAGTCTCTCTCCTCCATTGCCACTACTCATAGCATGATAGTTTGCTATAAAAGCAAAAGTGTCATTCTCTTTTTGTGCATCGACCATCTGTTTGATGGAACCAAAATAGTTTCCAATATGTAAATCACCTGAGGGTTGAATACCTGTAAATACTCTCATTATATAAATTCCTCAATTATTTTTGCGGTATTATAGCAAAATGATAGTGCCATTTCAGTTAGGTTTTGATAGAATTTAGGATAAATAAATAATGACCTAAAGGATAAATGATGAATTTACAAATTCGAGCAAAAGATTTAAAACTGAGTGATGCTACAAAAGCTCATATTGAACATGCAGTAGAGGCATTTAGAAAATATTCACTCGAAATTACAAGCATTCACTGTAATTTACTTGCTGAAAAAAAAGGTGTATTGGTTGAGTTTGAGATAAATATTGCCCATGCAGAGCCTATTATTATTTCACAGCATGATGAAGTCTTAGATGCAGCTATAGACCTCTCAATTGACAGAGCAGAAAAGGCTCTTCGTCGTCTTCACGATAAAATAAAAGATCATAAAGCAGTACCGCTTAAAGAACTTGAAACAATAGAATCTTAAAGGCTAGTATTGAAAAAATTACTATTATTATTGTTAATTGCATCTGCTTTGGTTGCACAAAGCAATATGAAAAACAAATACAGTATGCGTGTTGCATATGGAAAATCAACTTCGAGTAATCTTGGAAGCGACATCATAGGAGATGTAGCGGGAGATGTTGCTAATCTTTATGTGTATGATCTTGACGGTGGATATCTGCTTCAAAAGAATCTCTTGGATATGCCAATAGATATCTATGCAAAAGGGAGTTTCTCTTACTATGATGAAGGAAACTATAAAGATGCTTATGGTGCCGATATTTACATCAAAGCCTATTACAATTTTGACTTTTTGAAAAATAGAGTACGTTTTGGTTTTGGAGAAGGGGTCTCTTATACTAGTAGAACACTTATAACTGAAGCTAAAGATGCTGCTGTCAGCCAAGACAATACATCAAAGTTCTTAAACTATTTAGACATCAGTTTGGATTTTGACTTAGGAAAACTTGTTCGCTACAAACCTTTGGATGAAACTTATGTAGGCTTTTTGATTAAACACCGTTCAGGTATTTTTGGACTCATCAATAATGTGAAGCATGGCGGATCCAATTACAACTCTATATATATAGAGAAAAACTTTTAAAAGGAAAAATAAAGATGTATGATTGGATACTTTGGTTTCATGTAATCTCTTTTATCTCATGGTTTGCAGTACTTTTTTATTTGCCGCGTCTCTATGTGTACCATGTTGAAAATATAGAGAACAAAGGCTTCATTGAGGTAGTGAAAATCCAAGAGATGAAACTTTATAAGTACATTGGTGTGCCATCAATGTGGGCTACTCTTATCAGTGGCTCTATCTTAATCTATATGGGAGATTGGATGAAAGCACCATGGCTGCATGCAAAGCTTTTCTTTCTTATTATTTTGATAGGTTATTTTCACTCTTTAGGTGTTTTACGTATTAAATTATTAGAAGACAGATGTATAAAAAGCGGAAAATTCTTTAGAATGTACAATGAAGTACCGACAATTTTAATGCTTTTAATTGTTGCAATGGTCGTCTTTAAACCATTTTCATAAAAAGAAGAAAAGCGTTACTGCTCTTTTTTTCGCTCTTTTTGTTTCTGCTCTTCTTTTTTGAGATTTCTTAAAAAATAGATACCAAGAGCAGTTAAGCCTAAGCCTCCAAGCAAGAAGACTATCGCGAGTGAGGCACTCATTATCTCTCTCCTCTTTTTTTCGCTTTAAACAGCAGTGGTGTTCCTGTAAAGTCAAAGGCCTCACGCAGCTTGTTTGTCAGGTATCTTCTGTAAGTAAAGTGAAGCCCCTTTGGCTTGTTCATAATGATAGCAATCTTTGGCGGACGTGTCTCATACTGTGTCGCATAGTAGATACGAATGACCTGACCGTGCATACTTGGAAGTGTATGGCGACGCAGTGCCTTGTCTATGACCTCATTGAGTTGTGATGTTGTAATTCTTTGTGAGTAATTTTCATTAATCTGTAAAATAATGTCATGAAGCTTATCTACACGTTGACCGCTTTTTGCTGAGAGAGTGATGATAGGTGCGTAGGCTAAGAACTTAAATCTGTCACGCACCTCTTTTATGATCTTTTCATGCTCCTCTTTCTTTGCTATGTCCCATTTGTTAAGCACGATGACACAGGCAAGTCTGTTTTGATCGACTAAACCGGCTATTTTCTCATCCAGATCTAAAAAAGGCTCGCTGGCATCTAAAACGACAAGTGCCATATTGGCATTTTCAAGCATCTCTTTTGTACGCATAAGTGCGTATTTTTCAATTCCTAGAATTTTTCCGCGGCGGCGAAGCCCTGCAGTGTCTACAAATGTAAGCTGTTTGTCTTTATAGACTATAGTTTCATCTATTGGGTCAATGGTTGTTCCTGCAACAGAACTTACAACAGAACGCTCCTCTTTTAAAAGTGCATTTAAGAGGGAGCTTTTTCCAACATTTGTACGCCCGATAATGGCAATTTTAATGTGGTTGACATCATTTTCATCAAACTCTTTGATACGGTCATTCTGTCCAAAGATAGAGTCATCTTCTACCTCTTCTTCATCCCAGTATATGTAGCCGTCATCCTCTTCATCTTCTGCATATTGCGCAAAGAACTCTTCATCATTGAGTGCCTCTTCATCCTCTTTGACAACTTCTACAGCACTCTGTTCCTCGTCTTCTTTGATGATGTCACTCTCCGGTAGTTTGTCATATACCCAATCCATAAGTTCAACAGTATTGCGGTTATGTGAGACGGATATTCCAAAGATGGCATCTGTACCAAACTCATAAAATTCCCAGAGTTTCTCTTTCATCTTGTCATTGTCTATTTTGTTGACAACAAGGGCGATATCTTTGCCCATTGCCTGGAGTTCATAAAAAAGTTTTTTGTCCTCATCTTCGGGAAGACCTTTGCCATCAACCATGTATAGAATAATGTCTGCCTTATAAGCAGCCTTAAGAGACATCTCTTTGATTTTGTCAAAGAGTTCACACCCTTTGTCAAGTCCGCCGGTATCTAAAAGCTGTGCTTCTTTATCGCGGATAAGGGCAGTCTTTCGTTTGACATCACGAGTCGTTCCGGCAAGATCTGATGTGATTGCATCTCTTTTTTTGACAAGACGGTTAAAAAGTGAACTTTTTCCAACATTTGGACGTCCGATTATTGCGATTTTTTTCATGGGGTATACCTTGTAAATAAAACTTATGAAAGATTATATTTTTATGAAATTATAGCTAAATTTTATCTTCCCACCGAAGATGATGGGAAGGAGTAGTGTTTTTACGAAAAATTATTCTGTTGGGAACTCTTTGTCAAGCGCTTCTTGTGCTTGCTTGGATTGAAATTGCTGCCAAAGAGCATTATCATTTTTAAAGCTTGATTTTACTGCTTTTTTTACTTCGCCATTCACAGCATCAGCAGGAACAGTTACAAGCATATAAAGTGCACCGGAAGGTGCGTTCCACATATCTATGGCTTTAGAACCTTTCAAATCAACTTTTGCTACCTGTTTTGTGACAGCAGTTGTTACTTTGTCTACTGTTTCAGCAGAACCGTTTCCTGTCGCACGTGTAAAGCCTTCTACTTTGTCTTTTACCTGTGTTTGAATCTGCTGTGCTAAATCTGAACGGCCGTTCATAAGTGCAACTCTTCGCATATGTGCGATTCCCGCTGCAGATTTTTCCGCTACACCCACACCTGCATAAAAACCTTCCACTTCAGGAATACATGTCCATCGTGGTGCTAAAACATCTTCTTGCATACACTTAAAAGTCGGGTTATACGCCTCTTTCTTTACTTCTGGTTTTTTGTCGCTACAGCCTGTGATTGCAAGTGCAACAAGCGCAACTAATGCTGTGTTTTTTATAATTTTATTCATTGATATATCCTCATCTAAACTTTGTAGTAGTATACTAACATAAAACTTTATCAATAATTATTAATAATGATTAAAAAACACTCTAAGGAAAACTTTGAAACAGTACTATGCCTATGAAAATTTTAGAGATGATACAAAAGAGCTTATAAAAGCAGTAAAAATATTTCAGCCCGAAGCAATCTTAGCCATAGCAAGAGGGGGTTATACACTCTCTCACGCAATGGCAGAAGGTCTGGATATTCGTGATGTGCAGAGTATACGAACAGAACTCTATGACAAAGAGTGCAAACGTGATGCTATTGCTCTATTTGGAGCGTGCAATTTCACTGCAAAAAGGGTTTTAGTTGTGGATGATATCGCTGACAGTGGAGAGACACTGGAACATATTATGAGCTATTTGGAAAAAACATTTCCTCAAATCCATTTTCAGTCGGCAACACTTTTTTATAAAAAAACATCCTGCTATGAGCCGGATTTTTGGATAAATGAGGCTGATGCCTGGATAGAGTTTTTTTGGGAGAAAGATTTTATTTAATTTAGGGTTTTTAGAGGTGCCCTTTAGTGATACCTATGTGTCTTCGTGAAATCTGTATCGTAAATATATGCCGCTATATCTTGAAGTACATCTTTTTCATAGGCTAACTGCGGCATTAGTTCATATTTAGCAATGGCATCTTGCATGATGGACTTCTCAGAAGAAGGGTTATGTACCCACTCTGAGAGGTACTTTACAAAATTTTTTTTCATTGGAAAGGCTTGCATGTAGCGTTTTCTTACCTCTATCATTGCCGGCGCAGATTTGCTTTGAAGTTCGAAATGGCATGTTGTACAGTTGCCATGAAACAGAAGTGCTCCCATCTCATCAGCAGCATGTAGAGATACAAAACCAAAAAGCATAAGGAAGATTTTTCGCATCTTTTTCTAGCCTCGAGCTTTTTTAATCATCTCATAGGCTTGATTAATCTCTTGTGTTTTTGCAGTTGCTTCTTTGATGTACGCTTCACTTTTTCCCTGTGACTTGATAATGTCAGGATGGTACTCACGCACAAGTTTTCTGTATGCTTTTTTTATTGTAGCCATCTCATCATCAGGACGCACACCCAAAAGTTTATAGGCATCTTCAAGCGTGTTTTGCGGGTGAACATTGTGCATCATCTTCTCAAACTGCTCAAAAATCGCATGGTAGGCTTGCGGATCAAACTGCATAGCCTCTGCAATAAAGGCTAAAATCTTCTCTTCACCTTCACTGACTTCACCATCTGCAAAGGCGAGTTGAATAAAAAACTGCATAAATTGCTGTTGCATAGCCTGTGAACGTTTTGTGGCGTGAGAAAGGGCATGTGCGAGATGCTCTATGTTGTCTGTTCTGTTTTTCTCTTCATTAAATATCTCTTTTAAAATATCTTTTGTCTTTGCAGGCTCTGGAAAGACAGATGAAACATCATCAAGCATATTTGAGACAAGTTCAGCTTCAAGGGCATCGACATGGCCATCTGCTTTGGCAACTTTTGCACAGAGCGCCACAAAGAGTCCAAGCTCACTACGTTTAAGTGAGTCATGCGAGATAGAGAAGTCTTTAAAAGCCTCTTTGGAGTATTTTTCATATTTTGAGTAGCTTTTAAATACATAGTAAAAAACGGCACCAAGGAGTGCTAAAAGTATGATATTTCCCATGGAAATTCCTTTATGAAAGTGTTTAAAATTTTTGTGTTATTATACAGATGAAAAGAAAATATATAGTAAGGAGTTTCCTAATGGTAAAAGTAATGAATGATATCGGAAAAAATGTCATCGGATTTGAACTCAGCGGTGTTGTGACAGGGGAAGATTATGAAAAAAAACTTATTCCTGCAATCAAAAAAAAGCTCAACTCTACAGATAAAGTGCGTGTCTTGTACCATGTGACCAAAGATTTTGAATCGTATGAGTTTAAAGCAATGTTTGATGATGCAAAAGCCGGTCTGGAATTTTTTGCCAATTGGGAAAGAATTGCGGTTGTCAGCGATGTAGAGTGGATAGCCAACGGGGTGAAAATCTTCGCTTTCAGTGTTCCGGGCAAAGTAAAAATCTTTAGTAATGCTGAAGTAGAAGAGGCAAAACAATGGCTTTTAGAAGAAGACAAACTGCGTGCAAAAATGAAAGTGACATTTGACAGCATTTCTAAAATCGCTATTTTAGAGCCGACAGAGAGCTTGAGTAAAGATGATTTTCTCTATGCAAAGTCACTCATTGACCCTTTCATTGAAAAAGAGGGAAAATTAAATGGCATTATTATTTATACAAAAAATTTCCCAGGTTGGGACTCTTTTAGCGGTTTTTTAACACATATGGAGTTCATAAAAGAGCATCATAAAAAGATTAAAAAACTGGCTTTTGTCACAGACTCTTTTGTTGGTGAAATGGGAGAGAAAGTAGGTTCACATTTTGTCAGTGCAGAGATAAAAAACTTCGATTACAATGCCCTAGATAAAGCGAAGGAGTGGATAGTTTCATAAAGATGATACAATTCGCTTTATGAAACGATTTAGTAATTTAAACAAGGGTGTTCAGTATATGCTGATTGCGAGTTTTACATTCGCAATTATGGGTGCTTTCGCCAAACTTGCTTCACAGCATATGAGCTCACTTGAAGTAGTTTTTTTTAGAAATATTGCCGGTGTGATTTTAGTCGGTGCTGCAGTACTGAAAAAACCGATGCGACATGTCGGCGGTAAACCTCTTTTGCTTTTTTTTCGCGGCTTTATGGGTTTTGTAGCTCTGCTGGCTTTCTTTTATAACATCGCACACATCTCTCTTGGTGATGCGATGACCTACTCAAAAACTTCCCCGATTTTTACAGCTATTTTTGCCTGGCTCTTCTTGCGTGAGAAGCTGAGCACCACAGCATGGATAGCTGTGTTTATCGGATTTGTCGGTATCGTATTTATTACACAGCCGAGTGGTTTTGGATTTAGTAAATATGATTTGCTGGGCATCTTTTCGGGAGTTGGTGCTGCGCTTGCCTACACCTCTGTGCGTGAGCTTAAACAGTTTTATGACACACGGGCCATTGTACTCTCTTTTATGTTGGTGGGCACGATTGGACCGGTTTTTCTCTTTCTTATTTCGCCATATATTCATATTTCTGAGCTTGATTTTATGCTTGGCAAGTTTGTCATGCCGGAGGGAATTGTCTGGTTCTATGTAGTTGCAATGGGTATATTTGCCACTATTTCACAGGTCTTGATGACAAAAGCGTATGGAGAGACAAAAGCTGGAATTGTGGGTGCTGTGAGTTATACAAATATCTTTTTCTCTATCATCGTTGGGCTTTTTTTAGGCGATGCACTGCCAAGTCTGATGACAAGCTTTGGCATTTTACTTATTGTTGCAGCAGGAATTATGGTTGCACGCGCTAAGTGAGTATTAAACCAAACAAGGTATAATAAGCTATATTTTTTATAAGGCAAAGCCAATGGTACTTTTGAGTGGACCGTGTGTGATAGAGAGCGAAGAGAACATCTTCAAAATAGCTCATGATTTAGAGAAATATCATAATGACACGTCAATAGATTTTTATTTTAAAGCCAGTTTTGACAAGGCAAACCGTACATCTTTGGACTCTTATCGCGGACTCGGGATGGATGAAGGACTGCGCATCTTGCAAAAGGTCAAAGATGATTTTGGCTACAAGATAGTGACAGATGTGCATGAATCACAGCAGGTTCCAGAAGTTGCGGAAGTTGTCGATATGCTGCAGATTCCCGCATTTTTATGTCGCCAAACTGATCTTCTTGTTGCCTGTGCCAAGACAGAGTGCAAGATTAACATCAAAAAAGGGCAGTTTTTAAGCGGTGATGCGATGAAGTATCCGCTTTTAAAAGTGTTACAAACACGCGGATGTTCAGAGCCTAGTTATGAAAATGCGCAAAAGCACGGAGTCTATCTCTGTGAGCGTGGAAACTCTTTTGGCTATGGCAATATGGTCGTAGATATGCGTAACCTTGTCATTATGAGAAAGTTTGCACCTGTCATTTTTGATGCAACTCATTCTGTGCAGATGCCAACAGCTGAGAATGGAAAAACAGGAGGGGACAGCTCGTTTGTGCCGTACCTTGCAAGTGCTGCCGCTGCGATTGGTGTGGATGGTTTCTTTTTTGAGACACAT
>JALVXQ010000064.1 GCA_027038255.1 Sulfurimonas sp.
TTTTCTGCCCCATACTCTCTTTTTTGACGTGAAGAGATAGCGTCAAACTGCTGCTGGAGTTGTAGCAGCTGTTTGTCAAGAAAAGGATTTTCATCGGAATCAAGATTGAGATGAAAACCTTTGAGTGTCTGAACTGTTTCAGTGCTTGCAGAAAAGGAGTCGTTCTCACAAAAAGTACAACCACCTTTAGCTACTGTGCCGTCAATGTTGGGACAGGTAAAACCTGAAATATTGATGCCGACTTTGTAAACTTTAACACCAAACTTCTCACGCAGGTAGCTACCGTAGGTATATATTTGTTTCATTAAACTATGTATTTACCTGTGAAACAAGCAGTACAGTAGCTATCATCTGTGGCTTTGACACTGCGTAGAAGTGAATCTTCATCAAGGTAAGCAAGAGAATCCGCTTCTATAAACTCACAAATCTCTTGTGTGCTCATATTTGCCGCAATGAGTTTGTCTTTATCGGGTGTATCTACACCATAGTAGCATGGGTCTGTTGTCGGAGGAGAAGATATACGCATATGCACTTCGCTCGCACCTGCCTCTTTTAACATTCTGATAATCCTCTTAGATGTCGTGCCTCGAACAATGGAGTCATCAACTACGATGACACGTTTGCCTTTGATGATGTCTGTCATCGGAGAGAGCTTCATTTTTACTTTTAAATCGCGCATCTCTTGTGTCGGCTCAATGAAAGTACGGCCAATGTAGTGATTTCTCATAATTCCCATCTCGTAAGGGATGCCGCTTGCTTGCGCATAGCCAATTGCAGCAGGAACGCCACCGTCTGGCACAGGAACAACCAGATCAGCTGCAACAGGTTCAATACGAGCTAACTCTTTTCCCATATTTTTTCTACATTCATATACAGACTGACCAAAAACAGATGAGTCAGGACGTGCAAAGTAGACATACTCAAAGATACAGTGTTTTGGAGTAGGCTCGTAAACCTTGATGCTTTGTGGTGCTTTGCCCTCTTCAAAAACGAGCAGCTCACCCGGCTCCACATCACGGACAAATGTAGCGCCGACAAGGTCAAATGCACATGTCTCACTTGCTACAATGTAGCCGCCGTTTGGAAGGCGCCCAAGACTTAAAGGACGAAAACCAAATCTGTCACGCATAGCAAACATTTTTGTTCGGCTTAAAAAGACTAAAGAGAATGCCCCTTCAATTCTTTGGACCGCATCTATGATTCTGTCAAGAAGATGGTCTTTTGTACTTTTTGCTATGAGGTGAATGAGGTTTTCCGTATCCATGAATGTTTGAAAAATCGCCCCTTTTTTAATCAAGGCATTGCGTACTTCCTCTGCATTCGTGAGGTTACCGTTGTGAACTATTGCCATTTCGCCAAGATCATAACGTGCAAATACGGGTTGTGCATCAAGTATAGAATCATCACCTGCTGTAGAGTATCTTGTATGCCCGACAGCACTTGAGCCTTGCAGAGTTTTTAAATTTGTTTCATTAAAAACCTTCATAACCAAACCACGGTTTTTAATAGTATGAACTTTTTTTCCGTCAGCTGAAGAGATACCGGCTGCCTCTTGTCCTCGATGCTGTAGAGCATGCAGAGAGAAGTATGCGAGCTTAGAAGCTTCCTCGTGACCAAAAATACCTACAACAGCACATTTTTCATTCATATTTTCGCGCAAATTTTATCCTTAACAAAAAGTCTTTTTATAGACGCAATTATACTCAAAATATCTATAACTGACCTTACGTACTAAATCTATTTCTGAGTGGTATAAGTTGCATACAAGTAAAAACCTGCCTTGCAGCTAACACTTTCTCTTTTTGCTCAGTAATAGATTTAGTACGTAAGGTCAGTTACAAATAATTTCAAAGCTATCTTAATTCTTCAGAATACTTTTCTTTTAAAGTGGAACTTTTTTTGCTATACTGAGGTAAAATAATGTGAAAAAGGGTGTGAAGATGGATATTGTTTTACGTAATAACCTTATTCTAATCACTACTGGATTTGATGCTCTTAACTCAGACTGGATGAAAGAGTTTTTAAATCAGCACACCAGAGGTATGCTTTTTTTACCCAAGGCGGTACTTGTCTTTAGAAATGAAACACTTAAAGAGGTACGTGAAGAGTTCCTTCGAAATTTGAGTAAGTTTCATGCCGAGGCACATGACTTTAACCATGAGTTTTTTCTTCGCTCCATGTTAAAGTACGGCACGCAGCCTATTAAAATAGAACTCGACAAACTTCAAGAGCCTGAAGTTGTCAAAGTACATCTGTATGCGTATGACAAAAATACAGTTCTCATCTCACTGAAATCTCCAAATGCATGGGTAACAAACTATCTTCGTTCGCAGCTTGAAGTGTATGTGGAGCGTGGAACAGATATTTCACTGGTTATAGATGTCAGTGATTTTAAAGCCAAAGCAAGACTCGAAAAAGCACTTAACAAACGCCACATTCTGCATTATCAGATTCAGTACTCCTACGACAACCATTTTATGTCAAAACTCTACTCTGATTTTGCAAATTTTTCCTTTGGTGATCTTTCAAAAGCAGATGAATTAGAAGAGAAAAAAGATTTTTATACCATTCTTGAGTGTCCTGTCGGAGCTTCGCAGGATGCTTTACGAAAAAGTTATAAAAAACTTACAAAAGTCTACCATCCCGACAAAATCATTCATGAAAGCCCGCACATGGTAGAGCACTATACACACAAGTTTCAGCTCCTTCAAGAAGCCTATCAGGCATTACGTGTGATTAACGGGTAGAGCTGTTCTTTGGGTTTTGTTTTTACAAGAGCTTTAAAGTCCTCACTACTGTAGAGTGCGAGATTGCTCCCTTGCAGCTGCAACAGTTCATTTGAAAAACCACGCTTGGAAAAAAAGACGATTTGTGTCGGTTTGATTCCTAATTTCTTACATTTATCATGAATTTTGTGTAACTCTTTTTTATTGATTTTATGATTTGTCCATTTACACTCACCGACATAGCTGCGCCCATTTTGTGTCAGTGTTAAGATGTCAATTTCAAGATTTGCATCCCAGTAGCTGCCGGAACTGACAATGTGTGCATCACGAAGGTTATAGTTGAGCAGCACTTCTGAGAGCTCTTCATAAACAAGACTGGTGTAACTGTTGTGGCGCATCTCGAAATCTTTTAAAAAAGCATCATATTTCCCTGCTTCAATCTCTTTGATATGCGGAATGATAAAGTAAAACCAAAAACGGATAAAGGGATGCGTGAAAAGAACTTTATGTGAGATGCGATGACGCGCCTCTTCGCGTTTGAGTTTTGTTTTAACAGAGCGCTCACGCGGATGCTCTTCACGCGAGTATTCAAGCTGAATAAGCCCCTTTTCCTGTAGATAATTGAGTGCCGCACCGCCGTTTCCATTGTTCAGTCCTGCTTTGTTAAAAGCTTTAAATATTCTTCTATCTCCAGTGGCAAGTGCTTTAAGTAGTTTTCTGTTGAGTGTCTCATTGAGTGTAAGCTCACGCATCTTTGCATCGATGGCTTCAAAATTCTCTAAAATGAGAGACTTTATAAGCTCTGAGATGGGCTTTGTAGTGTCAATATCCCAATCAAGCCCGCCAAAAACAGCAAAGTAAGAAATCTGTGTTTCCATATCATCAGGATAGTTTTTAAAGTAAAAAGAGCGAAACTGCTCCAGAAGCTTACTGTTAGTCATAGAAGAATTTTATCATAATTTTTAATATGCTATAATGA
>JALVXQ010000065.1 GCA_027038255.1 Sulfurimonas sp.
CTATTCCTGCGGTCAATGTAGTAAACAGTGACTCTTTAAACGCTGTTTTAGAAGCTGCTGCAAAGGCAAACTCTCCTGTGATTATTCAGTTTAGTAACGGCGGTGCATCTTTTTATGCGGGAAAAGGTCTAAGCAATGAGAATGAAAGAGCTGCCATTACTGGTGCTGTTGCCGGTGCAATTCATACACATATGATGGCAGAAGCGTATGGGGTTGCCGTCATTTTGCATACTGACCACGCATCTAAAAAACTTCTACCGTGGATAAATGCACTCCTTGAAGCAGGTGAGGGGTACTATGCTACACAGGGCAAACCACTCTTCTCTTCGCATATGTTAGACCTCTCTGAAGAGCCTATTGAAGAGAACATTGGTGTATGTAAAGCCTACCTCGAGCGAATGAGTAAAATCGGTATGAGTATCGAGATAGAACTTGGCTGTACAGGCGGGGAAGAAGATGGCGTTGACAACACAAACATTGATAATGCACTTCTCTATACACAGCCGGCAGAAGTTGCTTTAGCCTACAAAGAGCTGAATGAAATTTCTTCTAACTTTACAATTGCTGCATCTTTTGGCAATGTGCATGGTGTTTACAAACCGGGAAATGTACAGCTTACGCCAAAGATCTTAGATAACTCTCAAAAATATATTGCAGAGAAATTTAACACAGCTGAAAAACCTGTAAATTTTGTATTTCATGGTGGTTCAGGATCTCTTCCTTCAGAAATAGAAGAGGCAATCAGTTATGGTGTCATCAAAATGAATATAGATACCGATACACAGTGGGCAACATGGGACGGTGTACGTCAATATGTCGCTAAAAACCATGATTATTTGCAAGGACAAATCGGAAACCCAGAGGGTGAAGAGAAACCAAATAAAAAATATTATGACCCGAGAAAATGGTTGCGTGCAGGTCAGGAATCTTTAGTTGAGCGTGTACTTCAGGCTTATAAAGATTTGAATGCTATGAATAGAAACTAAGGCCTTCTCTTAGTCGCTATTTCTTCAGCTCTGTATGAATGTCTTCTATAGAGTTTAAATGCGGGTGCTTTGCATAATGTTTGAAGAGCAGTTGGTTGAGTTTATTAAGGTTAAATCTCCAATATTTTTCTTTATCGAACTCTTTATGCTGGAGCATTTTTTCGTGTAGCTCTTTTGCATCAGGTGTCTCTTGTACATCTGTTAAAACTTTGTGTATAATGTCTACAAGGTACTCATGAGCATCTTCTCCTCTGTCATCATCTTCAAGTGTATGATTCTTCATAAACGGATAGACCTTCCATATGCTTAAAACCGTTCCTATTATAAAAGCTGCCATCATCCATGTTGATAAAGAGATATCCATTAAAAACCTTTTTTTCAGATTTTAGTGCATTCAAGCTTAAGGGCACCTCTAAAAACCCTAGTGACTCTCAGCTTTTCAGAGGAGTTCACAATCAAGGCAGCCTTTTGAAGCCTTAGCCATAGCTAAGGTAAGAAAGGATAACGCTGAGTGTGGACTCCTCTGTAAAGCCCGAAGGAAGGGATAAAAAAAGCAATCTTGCATAAAATTTTTACTCATCGTAGCTATGGCTACGCTAAGAAAAAGTTTTACACAATCTCATCTTTTTTTCTTCCCTCTGAGAGTTACTAGGGTTTTTAGAGGTGCCCTTAAGAGTCAAGACTTTGTATTTCCAAATTTAGAAATTTTGAGTGCTTGTTCTAATAAAATAGTATAAATAGCTCTTCCTCCTAAAGCATTGACGGTGATTACCGCCACTAAAGAGGTGATTAGCAGTGGTAATAAAAGGTTAAAGCTGCTTGTCATTTCTGCAACAAGTATGATTCCTGTAAGGGGAGCACGGACAGTAGCGCTAAAAAGAGCACTCATTCCAACAACAGCAAATACAATAGGTTCTACATCTAAAAAGGGTAGCAGATTGTTGCTAATAATGCCAAAAGAGACACCAAAAAGTGTACCAAGTGCAAGCATGGGAGCAAAGATACCTCCGGGAGCACCTGTCCCGTATGAAATCATTGTAGTTAAAAAACGGACTGCAAAAAGAATGAGTAAACTTTTTAAACCCAACTCCTGATTTAACGCTGCGTGAATAACATTGTATCCTTCCCCGGCACTATATGGATAGGCATAAAAAAGTAATCCTATAAGCGCACCTATAAAGAGGATTAAAAGATGAAATTTCCAACCGTTAAATTGTGCTATATGGTTTGTAAAACTTATCAGGTATTTATTGAAAACAAATCCTAAAAATCCAAAAAAGATACCAAAAGGAATAAAAATCCATAACTCGTAGACATTAGGAAGATCAAGCTTGTCTACGGGAATAGAGATAGTGTTACCGATGAGAATATGAAGGGTAATAATGCTAACAACTGAAGCGGTAATAACACTTTTAGCTGTTATATAGTTATATTTTATCTCTTCACGCATCTCCTCAAAGACGAAAAGTATACCGGCAAGTGGCGCATTAAATGTTGTCGCAAGACCGGCTCCTGCACCCGCTGCAATTAAGATGTTTAGACTCTCTTTATCAAGTGTAAATATTTTAGATGTTATATGTCCCAAAGCACCACCGATTTGGACAGAAGGACCTTCTCTGCCCATCGACATGCCTCCACCAATGGAAAGTATACCGCCAAAAAACTTTACCACTATGAGGCGTATACCATGCATGGTCATCTTGTTGCCAACGACGCCTTCAATGTCTTGTATGCCACTGCCTGCTGCATCTGGAGAATATTTTTTTACTATGTATATGGAGAGAAAAAGCATGATGGCAGTCAGGAACATATAAGGCAAATATATATATGTATGCCAAGGCCATATTTTTTCTATCATTTGAGATTTATGAAAGAGTATCCAGTCAATTGAGATATGAAACAGTGATACAATTAAACCTACACTTATTCCAATAATAACTGATGAAAAAAGTATTAAAAAAAATTTATATTTCTTATTATTCATATATTAACTTTAAAGTAAAATGATTCGTCTATCAATTATATATAATTTTTGATAAAATAGCGTACTATGAATGATAATAATGATAAAGTATTTACAAAACCGATAAAAAAACAGTTTGAATTTGATGAAGAGGTCGCGGCTGTCTTTGATGATATGCTTGAGCGTAGTGTCCCTTTTTATAAAGAGAGCCAAAAAATCACAAAGTTTTTTGCCTTAAAAGCGCTGCGTGAGGATGGGGTATTATATGATCTGGGATGTTCAACTGCTTCTTTGCTCATAGATATTCACAGAGATTTAGAGCTGCGTGCAGATTTGATTGGTCTGGACAACTCCACTGCGATGCTTGCACGTGCACGAAGAAAAATAGAAGCCTTTGGGGCTGCTGTCACTGTTGCAGATGCAGACATCTTGAGTTACGACTATAAAGAAGCCGATGTTTTTATCTCTAACTATACGCTGCAGTTTGTCAGACCTCTGGTGCGCGAAGAACTGCTCAAAAAGATTGCCAAGAGTTTACGAGATGAGGGTATTTTTATTTTTAGTGAAAAAGTAATCTCACATCATTCCAAATTAAATAAAGATTTGATAGAGTGTTATTATGACTTTAAAAAAGAGCAGGGATATTCTGAATATGAAATCATGCAAAAGCGTGAAGCATTGGAGAATGTTCTTGTTCCTTATAGTGAAGAAGAAAACATTATAATGGCAAAGAATGCCGGCTTTTCACACTGTGAAGCAGTGTTTCGCTGGGCAAATTTTGCTACATTTATAGCTATAAAGTAGAGAATATGAAATTTTTTATACATTATGTTGCACTATCTGTTTTTATACTCTTATTACAGGGGTGTCTGGCTGAGAAACCTGTCGCTGTTGTTAAAACAGATACGCAAGTCCAAGAGACCACACAGGCACAGCCTCCTGTAAAAGAACAAAAACAAGCGAAGCTCACGCAGCACTATACGCTGCAGGTCAATGCGCCCAAAAATGCACGTGTAAGAGTTTTAAATATTAAACCAAGATACCATGACAATATGATGCTTGAGATGGGGAAGTATCATATTGAAGTGACAAAAAAAGGGTACCAAAAGTATAAAAAATGGATTTTGTTGGAGAACAATCTTGTGCTTAATGTCAAACTTCAGCTCAATAAAAATCCGTATGATACAAGCTATTTCAAGTATGTGACAAAAATCGAGTGGAAAAATCATAATGAGATTTTTTCTTTGCAGTATGACAGTAAAAGTAAACTCATCTGGGCGATGCAGAGTGCTTATGTGGACTATGTTATACAAAAAAAACCGCGAACAATTTTAAAAGATGCTGTTTTTGCAAAAGGTGTTCCTTGGCCAAAAGTTTATGAAACAAAGATAAATACCTTGATATACAACGGCCATTTTAGATATCGCGGTAGAAATTTTTTATTTAAAAACAAAAATGAGGTGACACTTTATAGAGCTGGTGTGAAAAATCAAACGGGAAAAAAAGCGGCACACTTAAGCAAACTGCAAACAAATTCTATGATAAATTATTGGAGACTGCCTAAAGAAAAAGAGCTGCTTACTTCCAACCCTTTTAAAAAGTACCAGAAATATTTTCAAATAAAATACAGCAGATATAAGCATGTTCGATTTAACCTGCCGATTCTCTGTACAAAACTCAAAAAGAACTCTTTTTATTCAAACTGCAGTGTAGCCTATGCTTATAACAAAAGAACAGGTTTGTATGATGGAAGAAGAATCAATCAGGCAAAATATGCTGATGCCAAAGATGGTCTTTACTTTGCCTTAAATCATGCGAAAAATTTCGCACTTGTAACACCGGTAAGAGCCGTTGCAACAGAGTATGACAGAATTATATTTAACACAAAAATCACGTCAGAGCAGAAACTTGCAGCTTTAACAACACTGCTGATAAAAGAGAAGCTGCAGAAAAAAAGAGTACATGTAAAAACTATTGCCAATGCAATGGCATCGCAAGCGATGCATATGATTTTTGGAGATCCTAAAGTTTATGGAAGAGAGCTCTATGCTTCTTCAAATGAATTTAGCAAAAATATTCGGGCATCGAAAAAGAGAAAAAAAGTTAGCACAGCTCTTTTTAGTGTGAAAAATGGGAATCTTCACCTCAAAAGCTTACGCTAACTTACCAGACATTTGAAGTTGGTTCAGGCTTTTTCTTCTTGATGAGCTCTTTCATCTCTTTATAGGTGACAACATCATCATCGCCACACTCTTTATGGTAGTAACCCTGCAGGTCATAGTACTCTTTACAGTCGCTGTAGTATTTCGCTGAAATGCCATGCTTATTGACACAGCCGGAGAGAAAAAATGTTGATAATATAAGTGCAGATAGGAATAAAATTTTTTTCATATTTTTAAATTAGCAAGTTTTATACCTAAACTTTGAAACTTTCTTTGCTTTTACATAAGTCTGTTAAAAAGCACTCCTCACATTTGGGATTTTTCGCTGTGCAGATGTAACGTCCAAAGAGTACCATTCCCTGATGCAGTGCATGGAGGTCATTTTTAAACTTTTTGACCAGTGTCGCTTCTGTTGCGATTGCCGTTTTGTCATCACTTAGTCCCAGTCTGTGCGCGACACGAAAAACATGCGTATCGACTGCCATAAGGTTTGCACCGGTATACTCAATCATGACGACATTGGCTGTTTTTTGCCCGACACCGGCAAGTGTCTGGAGCTCTTTTACATCCATGGGAATCTCTCCGCCGTAGACCTCTTGAACACGCTGTGCCATTTTTATAATGTTTTTTGCTTTATTGTTGAAGAATGAACAACTGTTAATGAGTGCTTTTACATCCTCAATATCTGCTTCTGCAAGCTCTTTGGGAGAAGGATACTTCTCAAACAGGGGTGGTGTTATGACATTTACACGCTTGTCGGTACATTGTGCTGAGAGTGCTACGGCAATGACCAGTTCATAAGCGTTTTTATAGGCTAATTCGGTAACTGCATCGCTGTATCTCTCAACAAATCTTTTGTGTATTTCTGCTATCTCTTTTTTTGTTGCTTTTTTCATAAAAGCCATTTTATCCTTTTTTTGTGATATAATCAAAATTACGACATTTTTTGGGGGATAAGAGAATGGGATTTTTTTCAATGATATTTGGCTCTAAGGAGCAAAATCACACACCGATTGTGGTAGAAGATGATGTTTCACACTATTTAGACAATAATTTTTTTAGATATATAGTAGACACGAATGAAAGTATGGCACTCTGTTTTTTAGAGGGTGAAGGATGGATATGGGCAAATAAACGATTTTTGACAACCATGTCTTACCATGACATTAGTGATTTTAAAAGAGAAAAAGAGAGCATTAGAGATGTCTTTTTGAATGAAAGTGAAGAGATATTTACAGAGTCCGACAAAAGCTGGCTTGATTACATAAAAAAATACAAAAGTGACGGCTACCGTGTTAGTATCGCATCTAAAGATGCAAGTGAAGTTCTCGTTATTGATGCCTATTGTCACATTTACCCTCACAATAAAAATCTTTATATTCTTGAACTCAGAGATGTAACAGCACTACATAAAGCAAAGCTCAAAACAAAAGAGATTGAAAAACTCAAAACAAAATTTTTGGCAAACATCGGGCATGAGTTTAGAACACCGATGAATGGTATTTTAGGCTTTGTTGAACTTTTAAAAGATACAGATTTAAATAAAAAGCAGCTTGAATATATTAATATGATCTCTAAATCTTCTAAAAGTCTGATGAGAAATATTGAAACACTTTTAGATCTTTCGCAACTTCAAGGTGGTCGTCTTGAACTGCAAAAAGAAGAGTTTAACCTGCTTCCTGAGATTGAAAAACTAGCCTATCATTTTTATAAAGTCGGTGAAGAAAAAGGGGTTAAGGTTCTCTCTTTCATTGATCCTAAAATACCGCAAAAACTTACAGGAGATGTGAATAAAATCCTGCAGATTATGAATGCAATCACTCAAAATGCCATCAAATTCACACCACGTGGCGGTAAGGTTGTTTTAGAAGTAAAGGTTTTAAAGCGTGCACAAAGTGGAGCATGCAGTATTGGGTTTGGTATCAAAGACAATGGAAAAGGAATATCTGAAGAGCAGATAGCTTTTATGTATGAGCCATTTACGGCAGGTAATCATGCAGATCAGAGAATGGGTGTAGGACTGAGTCTTTCCCATGGGCTTACAAAATTAATGGGCTCTGAGTTACGCATAAGCAGTGAAAAAGAGAGTGGTACATACGTGAACTTTGTGCTTGATTTTAAACATTCTGAGGGTCAGAACTATAAAATGATGCCAAAGAAAAAAGTAAAAGTACTGCTTCTTGATAACAGTCGAGTAGATGAAGCAAACTTTTTAACGATCTATCTGCGCGCATTTGCCATAGATGTTATTAAGTCAAATCTGCTTGATGACACGCTTTATGATGATGTCGATGCGCTCTACATTGTCGCAAATCAAAATGACTCTTCTTGGATGCTTGAACTAGGTACTTACTCGAAAAAAGCACCTATTACACTGCTCCTTGGAGAAAATGAAAAATTGCAGACGAAGCTTACGCACATAATCGATGAAGTTGTGCATAAACCCTTACTGCCTAGCAATATGGCAAAACATCTCTACTCAGTGCATAAGTTTGAGCAAAAGGTTGAGGAGACAAGTGAGTTGAATCTTAAACATAAAATCAAAGCTTTAGTAGTGGAAGATAATATGATTAATCAAAGACTCATTCAGATACTACTCCAAGAGTATGATATTAAAGTGTCAACTGCGGCTAACGGGCTTGAAGCTGTTGATATGACGAAGAAGAGCAGTTTTGACATTGTATTTATGGATATAGACATGCCGGAGATGAATGGAATCATTGCAACGAAACAGATAAAAGAGAGACTGCCAAGAGGAGAAAATCTGCCGATTGTAGCATTGACTGCTATGGCTATGGAGGGTGACAGAGAGATGTTGCTTGGTGAAGGTCTTGATGATTACCTCTCAAAACCGCTTTCACGTGAAAAATTGGAAGTTATTTTAGATAAATATCTTACTTTTGCTATGTAAAGTTGTATTTGTTTAATAATTGTTAATATATTCTTATTACACTTCTTATAACCAAATTATAAGGAACTATAATGAATAAAGTTACAATCTTACTCTCTGCTTTACTACTGACAGGAGTAATGGCATCAGCAAAAACTCTCGTAAGCGTAAACGGTAAACCAATTACACAAGAAGAGGTTGACCAAGAGTTGATGCAGGCAACACAGGGAAGATTTAATCAAGTCCCTGCTGACAGACAAGCAGCATTCAGACAACAGGTTCTACAGCAGCTCATCGGCAAAGAGTTGATTTATGATAATGCTAAAAAAACAGGTATCACAAAATCTGCAGAGTACAAGCGTGAGTACAAAAAGCTTGAAGAACGTATGAAAAAAGAGCTTGCTATTCAAGTATGGCAGAAAAAGCTTCTTGATGGTATTAAGATCTCTAACAAAGAACTCAAAAATTATTATAAAAAGAACATTGATGAGTTTAGAGAAAAAGAGTCTGTACACGCACGTCATATTCTTGTAAAAACAAAAGCTGAAGCAGAGAAAATCATTGCACAGCTGAAACCTTTAAGTGGCGATAAACTCAAAACAAAATTCATTGAACTTGCTAGAAAAGAGTCAACTGGTCCTAGTGGAAAAAATGGCGGAGATTTAGGCTATTTCATGAAAGGTCAAATGGTTCCTGCATTTAATGAAAAAGTCTTTTCAATGAAAAAAGGAACGATTACAAAAGCACCTGTAAAAACACAGTTTGGGTACCATGTAATCTATCTTGAAGACAAAAAACCATCTATGACAAAAAGTTTTAATGATGTAAAAACATTTATTGAACAACGTCTGAAAATGGAAAAATTTAAAGCTGTAATGAAGAAAAAAATGGATGAATTACAGAAAAAAGCTACTATCAAGTAAATATTTATGAAACTCTCTCCTCTGTCTAAAATTACTTTAGACAGTAGAGAGTTCCTTGTTAAAAGAGATGATCTGATCGATCCTTTTTTAGCAGGAAACAAATACAGAAAACTCTACACTCTCCTGCAAACTCCAGCAGAAACATACACTACAATTATATCTTATGGCGGTACACAATCCAATGCAATGCTTGCTATCGCTGCCATGTGTAAAACAAAGGGATGGAAGTTTATCTACTACACTAAACCCCTTAGCACTCGGCAAAAAGAGTCCTCTGTTGGTAATTATGCCAATGCTCTTGCCTTAGGTATGGAGCATAGAGAGATAGAGCATGCACTCTATAGGGATTTCATCGCTTCGCTGCGTCTTAACCTTGATGAAACGACTTTTTTAGTTGATCAGGGAGGGGCTGTCGCAGAAGCTCAAAAGGGTTTGGAAGTTTTAGCAGATGAGCTGCGTGAGCAGTTAAATGCATACCCAGAAATAAAAGCAGTGGCTACACCCTCTGGAACAGGCACTACTGCATTTTTTTTGGCGCAGGCACTTCCTGAGTACAGAGTTTATACAACGCCCTGTGTCGGTGATGTTGCTTACCTCAAAGAGCAGATGCATGCACTAGGTGATATGCCAAAGAATCTCTCGATTTTAGAGCCAAAGAAAAAGTACCATTTTGCGAAACCCTATGAAGAATTTTATACAATGTATGAAAAATTAAAAAAAGAGGGCATAGAGTTTGACCTGCTCTACGCACCGGCTATGTGGCAGGCACTCTTAGAACAAACAAAAGAGAATATTCTCTATATTCACAGCGGCGGGGTGAGTGGCAATGACTCTATGCTTCATAGATATAAGGTAAATCAGGGGTAACTATCGAGTACAAAAATATGTTACCTTCTTTGTCATTTTTTAAGTTCTACAACGGGGGCGCGGGTCACAGACTCCCGAATTAAAATTTTAATTTTCATTTGGGTGCTTTGTGCAACCGCTTGTTATCTGGCGCTGTGCGACAGATGACCAGTGGGCGTTCAGCCCGCGCCCCCGTTATCCGGTCACGCAGTGAGCGGATAACGTTCGAATATAGCCAATAAATTGCCGCTAGGTAATTTATTGGCTACTATGTTTTGTTATAAGATTTTGTTATAAATTCTTTCATTTCACTAATACTGTATGCAGGTGTGTTTTTATGTAGCATTGCATGACAATTTGGACAAACTGGTCTTAAATCTTCAATTGGATTTATATTATATGTATCATTTATTTCAGATAATTGTTTTAAATGATGCACATGAATAAAACCTTTTCCAATCTCTCCATAAATTTTTTGAAAATCAAAATTACAAATAGAACATTTTGTTCCATAGTGTGTTATACATTTTATCCTTGCTTTTGGATTTCTTTCATAAGTATTAACTGTTATAGTTTTTTTTGTACCTTCAGGCAATGTTTCATCTTGAATATCATCTGGATAAATAATTTTAATTTCTTCTTCACCAAGATATTTTAATTTAGCTAAACTAATATATTCAAATAATTCATATTTACTGCTACCTTTATTTTTTCTATTAAAACAATAATCAGCTGGGCTAACACTTGTTTTATTAGTTGTTGGGTATTTTTTTAAAACTAAATCAATAATTTTACCAGTTTCTAAAATTTTATTTTCTTTACCTTTTAGAGCATTAACTATTTTATCTTTTATTAATAGTGTTTCTGTTGTCATTTATGTTCCTCTAGTCTTATAACGGGGGCGCGGGTGAGTGACAACTTCATTGGAAAGTTTTTGGTTTCCGATGGAGTTGCTCGCTCCTCCCGCTTGTTGCCTGGCGCTGTAGCGCCGGGGAACTAGCGGGTGTTCAGCCCGCGCCCCCGTTGCCTCGGTAAGCGAAGCGTCCGAGGCAACTCTTTATTCAAACACATTTTACACAAATCAACTCTAAAAAGCAACATTAACAAACATATGATTTGTATGTTAATTGTTGAAAATATGACAATTTAGCAAATATTCAACTATTCTTTGAAAAAATCTCTATTATTCTTAAATATTCAGTGTGTGTTAAATACTCTATAGTCAATTAACACACACATTTGTTTGTTAATTGAAATATTTTGGCAATAACACACAAAATGTTACTTAAGTGGAGATAAGCAATCAATTGACAAAGAGAGACTCAAGTAGTATAATTTAAATAGTTTTTGCAACAAAAGTAGCAAAGTAAAAAGTCAAAAAGTTCTATAATTACACCAGAAAAGAGATAAAAGGATTTACAGATGAACAATAATATTTTTGAAAAACTAACACATAATATGACAGAAGCGATTGAGAGTGCAGTCTCTTTGGCACTGCATAATAAAAATCAGGAAGTGACACCTATACATTTTTTATGGGCACTTTTAACAAACTCCGATTCAGTGCTTAATCAAATGTTTAATAAAATGAGTGTAGATAAAGTAGCGATGGAGCTTGACATAAAATCAATGGCAGAGAAGCTTCCTAAATCTTCAAGTGTTACAAAAGAGAGCATTAAACTCTCTCATGAATTTGTAAGAACACTGCAAAATGGGGAAGGTTTGATGACGAAAAATGGAGATGCATATCTTGCTGTAGATACATACATCTTGGCAAACTTGCAGACTGCTCCATTTTCAGAGATACTGCCAAAATATATAGATACAATGGATTTTGCCAAAGAGCTTGAAGCGGCTCGTGGCGGTGCGAAGATTGATTCACAGACTGCAGATGAGACTTTAGAGTCTTTAAGTAAATATGGAATTGATTTAACAAAAGAGGCTGCAGAGGGTAAACTCTCTCCTGTTATTGGCCGTGATGAAGAGATATCGCGTACAATGCAGATTCTAATTCGTAAAACGAAAAATAATCCAATGCTTCTGGGTGAACCGGGAGTTGGTAAAACTGCACTGGTTGAAGGACTTGCACAGAGAATTCACAGTGGTGATGTACCAACTTCGCTGCAAAACAAACGCCTCATAGCGCTTGATATGTCAGCACTGATTGCAGGTGCGAAGTATCGTGGTGAGTTTGAAGATCGTCTGAAAGCGGTCATTGATGAGGTAAAAGAGAATGGAAATATCATCCTCTTTATCGATGAGATTCATACGATTGTCGGTGCGGGTGCATCGGAAGGTTCAATGGATGCAGCAAACATCTTAAAACCTGCCTTGGCGCGTGGTGAGTTGCATACTATTGGAGCGACAACGCTCAAAGAGTATAGAAAATACTTTGAAAAAGATGCAGCATTGCAACGTCGTTTCTTGCCAATTAGTGTAGATGAGCCGACAGTGAATCAGTCACTCCAAATTCTTCGTGGGATTAAAGAGAGACTCGAAGCACACCATAATGTAAACATTACAGATAGTGCTTTAGTCGCTGCTGCGAAACTCTCTGACAGATATATTGCAGACAGATTTTTACCGGATAAAGCGATTGACCTTATTGATGAGGCGGCGGCTGAGCTAAAAATGCAAATAGAGTCTGAGCCAAATGAATTGAGTGCTGCAAAACGTAAACTCTCAGAGCTTATGGTAGAAAAAGAGGCACTCAAAATGGAGAAAACTCCATCGAATGAAAAACGCCTTGAAGAGATAGAAAAAGAGCTTGCAGATGTTGAAGAGAAAGTGCGAAACTTGGAGTCTCAGTTTAAAACAGAGAAAGAGGTCTTTGAGAAAATTTCTACTATTAAAGTAGAAATAGAATCAAAACGTCGTGAGGCAGAGCTTGCAAAAGCGCAGTCTGATTTTAATCGTGCTGCAGAGATTGAGTATGGTGAGATCCCAAAACTGCTTGAAGAAGAGAATGCACTTAATGAGCAGTGGGAAAGAATGCAAGAAGCAGGTACTCTGCTTAAGAACTCTGTTGATGAAGAGGCAATCGCTTCTATTGTCAGTAGATGGACAGGTATTGCTGTAAACAAAATGCTCCAAAGCGAAAAAGATAAAATCTTGAATGTGGAAGAGGAGTTAAATAAAACTGTCATCGGTCAATCTAGAGCGACGCATGCCGTATCACGTGCTATTAAGCGCAACAAAGCAGGACTTAGTGATAAAAACAGACCGATTGGAAGTTTTTTATTTTTAGGACCTACCGGCGTCGGTAAAACACAAACTGCTAAAACTTTAGCGAAGTTTTTGTTTGATTCTGAAGATGCAATGATACGTATTGATATGAGTGAGTACATGGAGAAACATGCGGTCTCTCGCTTAGTCGGTGCTGCTCCTGGGTATGTTGGCTATGAAGAGGGTGGACAGCTTACAGAAGCCGTGCGAAGAAAACCATACAGCGTCATCTTGTTTGATGAGGTGGAAAAAGCGCACCCTGATGTATTTAATATCCTCTTGCAAGTGCTTGATGACGGTCGTTTGACCGATAACAAAGGTGTGACGGTAGATTTTACAAATACCATTATCATCTTAACATCAAATATTGCAAGTGATAAGATTATTAATCATCCGCAAAGCAAAGAACTCGATGACATGGTAATGGCTGAGTTGAAACAGGCCTTTAAACCGGAGTTCTTAAACAGACTTGATGATGTGGTTATCTTTAATGCACTTGGTCAGGATCAGATTAAAGGTATTGTAGATATTTTCTTTAACGACATCAAAAATAAAGTCAAAGAGCGTGATATTGAGCTTGTACTCTCTGAAGAGGCAAAAACATATATTGCAGAGGCTGGTTTTGATCCTGTGTATGGGGCACGTCCGCTTAAACGGGCACTCTATGAAATCGTTGAGGACCGCTTGGCTGACCTTATCTTAGAAGGAAAAGTCACTGAAGGTTCTCGCGTAGAGTTTACTGTGCAAAATGGTGAAGTAGAGGTTAAGGTTTCTTAAAACCTTAACCACACTTTAAGTAAAGTTTTTGTACACTTCCGGACTTAAATTAAATAAGGATATGTCAAATGAAAAGAACATACCAACCACATAACACACCAAGAAAAAGAACACACGGTTTCAGAGCTAGAATGGCTACTGCAAACGGTCGTAATGTTTTAAATCGTCGTCGTGCTAAAGGTCGTAAAAAATTGTCAGTATAGGCGGATTTGATGTAGTTAAAACTCATAAAGAGTTTAACTATATCTACAAAAAAGGAAAAAACCAACACTCCAATAGTGTTGTGCTTTTTTACCTTCCTCAAAATGGAATACGTAAAGTTGGCTTTACAGCAACCAAAAAAGTTGGAAATGCTGTAAAGCGTAACCGTGCAAAACGCAGAATGCGTGCAATGTTTCTTGAGTATTCCAACTCACTTAAAGATGGTTCTTATATTTTTGTTGCAAAAATAGGACTCTTTGAATCTTCACATGAAAACTTCAAAAATGATTTTAAAAAAATTCTCACACGTGCTCAAACAATTACTGCTTAAGCTTTTATGGCTTTATCAGAAGTTTTTTACACTTATTGGCTTCGGGTCGTGTAGATATTACCCAAGCTGTAGCGAGTATGCACGACTAAATTTCGAAAATAATTCAATTTCAAGTGCTTTTTACCACTCTTTTACTAGAATACTACGTTGTAATCAATTTTTTGAAGGCGGTATTGAGTATCCACTCTTGGATAAGCTTTGTCAAAAGCCCGCAAAACTCGATGTTGATTCTATAAAATATTGGCTGGTTCCCAATAAAAAAGACCGTTATTACATTATAAAAAATTTTTCATATAAAGGGTAGTTTGTGTTAGACAAAATGTCACCAAATCAAAGATTAATAGTTGCAGTACTATTATCTGTAATTTTTTTCGTAGGATATACTGCAATATTTCCACCGGCTGAGCAAGATGTAGCAAAAGAGAACACTAAAACAGAAGTTAAACAGGACAAACAACAAACAGTGAGCAAAACAGCTCAAGCAGTTGCTGGTCATGAGATTGCTGCTGAAGAAAAAGTATCACACAGTATTTCAAGTACCATAGTGACTGTTAAAAATGATAATTTTATTTTGAAAATAGATACATTAGGTCGTATAGCATCAAAAGAGTTACTGGAAGATAAATTTAGAAATGCAGATAATTTGCA
This sequence comes from Sulfurimonas sp., assembly GCA_027038255.1. Taxonomy (GTDB): domain Bacteria; phylum Campylobacterota; class Campylobacteria; order Campylobacterales; family Sulfurimonadaceae; genus Sulfurimonas. The sequence continues at coordinate 14,953 of JALVXQ010000065.1, forward strand.
CGCACAGGTTATTCCAGCAACGGGTACAAAGCCTCTTTATGTAAGATTTGCAGATGATGCCATCAATGATGAAGCGATTAAAACACCCTATAGTGCTGATGTTAGTGAAGTTACGGTTAAAGAGCAACCTGTTACGGTAACACTGACACAAAAACTTCCAGAACTAACTGTTACAAAAGTACTGACATTTTATGCAGATGGACACTATGATGCAAAAAT